>JAZBNU010000098.1:0-14210 GCA_036350815.1 Desulfopila sp. | reverse complement strand
TTTAATCGGACAACATAAATTGTGTGCCTGCTACTTCCTGAAGTTGTCACTTTTATTATAGGATAGCTTAGGAAATATATCCCACAGAAAAAAATATATGGACTTATCACACTTTATCTACGGAATTAGCATAAGCATTAGCGAAAATCAATGTTTTTTTTAATTTTTGTTGTGAGGAGCCTTTTAGCTAGGAGTATAAATGTTGCACCCTGGTAAGAATGATGGACTCGTAAAAAGCTCGATCTATGTCATTGTAGATCTGAAAAGGCGCATCGCCGTACCAAATGTACCACCGAATCGCCGTTTCAGGCACTACGCCTAGTATATCAAGCTTTTTCCAGAGCCCATCCAGGTGTCTTCAACGACTTTTTTCGAGATTATCAAGAATAAGCCGGCTCTAAAAGTCTATTGACAGTAATTTCGAGTAGATTATTCTGCTGTGCATATTTAATCATATTAACCATACATCTTTCATAGTTGAGAATACTTTGCATCCGGAATATCCTTTCAAGTCACATTATATTGAAATTGATGGCCATCGTCTTCACTACATTGATGAAGGACAAGGATCTGTAGTCGTTGCTGTTCACGGAAATCCCACATGGTCGTTTTATTATAGAAATGTGATTTCTTCTTTGAGGAAATCATATCGTGTGATTGCTCTTGATAATATTGGATGTGGTTTTTCTGATAAACCTCAAGACTATATATATGATCTCAATCATCATATCGAAAATCTGTCCACGCTGCTCTCTGCTTTGAAAATTGAAAAATGCAGCCTGATGGTCCATGATTGGGGAGGAGCTATCGGCATGGGGTACGCAGTACGTAATCCTCATGCGATTGAGAAGATAATTGTGCTCAATACTGCAGCTTTTCGCTCTCGGCGGATACCTTTTCGCATACGAGTTTGTCGCTGGCCTATTATTGGAGATATTCTTGTAAGAGGGCTCAATGGTTTTGCCTGGCCTGCGACCTTTATGGCGGTGACCCGAAAGATGGATAATACAACAAAGAAATATTATCTGTTACCATATGATTCCTGGAAGAACAGAATTGCAGTCCACAGGTTTGTGAAAGATATTCCTCTCAATGCATCACATCCTTCCTACCAGACTCTTGTCGAAATCGAAGAAGGTCTCGCTGTTTTACATCGCCTTAATATTCCAATGTTATTACTCTGGGGAGGACAGGATTTCTGTTTTACACAGGATTTTTTTCAGGAATGGCTCCAGCGATTTCCAAGTGCAGAAGCCCACTTGTTTCACGAATTTGGGCACTATATACTTGAAGATGGATATTCAACGCTCTTGCCTTTGATGAGTAATTTTCTTGCACCTCATGCCGATGGACGATCTGAGAACAGATAATATTGCCTCCAAACTGAGCGAAGTTGCTTTGACACAAGAGAATGATGCCGGCTTAATCGAAGCAAAGACCGGCAATGTTTTAAGCTTTTCGCAAATTGATAAGCGTGCTGATCAGTATGCCTGGTATTTGCAGAAAAGCGGCGTTAAAGCCGGAGACAGGGTTATGCTCATGGTAAAGCCGTCCGCAGACTTTATCTGCTTGACATTTGCACTTTTCAAACTTGGAGCACCTGTTATTCTTATTGATCCCGGAATGGGATACAAAAATCTTCTGCGTTGCGTGTCAACTGTTGCCCCTGTTGTTTTTATAGGAATCCCAATGGCACATCTTTTTGTCAGGATATTTAGAAGTCGTTTTGACTCTATTCGTCAGAAGTTTTGTTGCGGCAACTCTTTTGGCGTGTTTGGTAAAGACATTCGAAAAGCCTCGGAAGATGGATATACAGCATTTCCTGCCTATACACCTGCTCCTGATGATCTGGCAGCTATTATTTTCACCACTGGATCAACCGGACCACCGAAAGGTGTTCGGTATGAACACACTGTTTTTTCAGCCCAACTTCGTCATATAAAAAGCTATTACAAAATTGGCCAGGCTGATATTGATCAGCCTGCCTTTCCCCTTTTTGCTCTCTTTTCAACTGCATTAGGTGCCTATGCAGTGATTCCAGACATGGATCCCACCAAACCAGCTAAAGTGGATCCCTTGAAGTTTGTAGCCTCTTTAGAAAAATATGGCGTAACGTATTCATTCGGTTCTCCGGCTTTGTGGAAAGTTGTGTGTGAATATTGTTTAAGGGAGAACAGAGTCTTATTTACCTTGCAAAAAATTCTTATGGCAGGTGCACCTGTTTCCGGTGATCTTCTGAAGAAATTGAAAAAGATTTTACCACCCACAACTGAAATACATATACCTTATGGTGCTACAGAAAGTTTACCTATAGTTTCCATAGAAGCGCGCGAAATACTAGCAGAAACATGGCATCTTACACAACGAGGAAAAGGGACATGTGTCGGACGACCGTTGCCTGGGATAAGCATTAGGATCATAGAAATACATGATGAAAAGCTTGCAACGCTCAACAATGATGTGTTTTTAGGAGTTGATCAAATTGGTGAAATAATTGTCAGTGGAGATGTCGTCACCAAAGCTTATGATAATAATGAGCGCGAAACAGAACTGGCAAAGATTCAACATGATGGAAGACTTTGGCATCGGATGGGTGATATAGGTTTTATTGATGCTCAGAATAGATTGTGGTTTTGCGGACGGAAAGCCCATCGCGTTCAAACTGCAGGAGGGGTTAAATTTACTATACAATGTGAGGCGATTGCCAATAATCATCCAGATGTCAATAGAAGTGCGCTTGTTGGCATATCCGGAGGCAGGGGAGACAGGATGACGAAGATACCTGTCTTGATATTGGAGAAAGAACACAATTGTCGAAGAAAAGAAGAAGACATTATAGATGAAGTTCGACAATACTGCTCTGCCTCTCCGCTGACGAAAGATATCGAGATATTTCTATTTCATCCAAAATTTCCTGTTGATATTCGTCATAACGCTAAAATATTTCGTGAAAAACTGGCAAAGTGGGCTGAAACTGAATTGGAAGGAAAGGTATGAATAGAGTTATAATTACAGGCGGCGGTGGTTTTGTTGGTCGAGCTATACTGCGCCTTCTTTGCCAGCAGGGTTTCGATTGCGCAGTAATAGGGAGAGGAAAATATTCTGACCTGGAGCAACAGGGGGTAAAATGCTTCAGGGGCGATATTGGAGATAGAGATTTTGTTATTCAGCATCTCGCCGGGTATGATACAGTGTTTCATGTGGCGGCAAAAGCCGGAATATGGGGAAATATTCAGGAATTCTGGAAAGCGAACGTAGAAGGGACCAAGAATGTAATTGATGGGTGTCTTGTCAATTCGATTCCTGTTCTCGTTTATACTTCAACCCCTTCTGTTGTTTTTGCGGGAAACGATATTATAAATGGCAATGAAACTTTGCCATATCCTGAAAAATATTTGTGTAATTACGCGAAAACAAAAGCAGAAGCGGAAAAGCTTGTACTGGCAGTCGACCAAAGTTCTTTAAAAACCTGTGCGATTCGCCCTCATCTCGTCTGGGGACCTGGTGATCCCCATTTTATACCTCGTCTTCTTGAAAGAGGTCGCAAAAATGATTTGAAGATTGTTGGAGACGGCCACAACAAAGTAGACATAACCTATATTGACAATGTTGCCCAGGCACATATGTTGGCCGCAAAAAATCTTTTTTCTACTTTTACAGCTGCAGGGAATGCCTATTTTATAGGACAGGAGCGTCCAGTTAAAGTCTGGGAGTGGATTAACGCCGTATTTGAAGGTGTCGGCATTTCCCCGGTTACTCAAAAAATATCTTTATCTGCCGCTCGTACTGTGGGATTCGCCCTGGAATCGTTCCATAGAGTTTTTTTGCCTGCCAGGGAGCCGAAGATGACACGGTTTTTAGCTGAACAATTGGCTAGATCTCACTATTTTACGCACCAGCGGGCCCAGCAGGATTTTGGATATTCGCCGCAAATTACCATAGAAGATGGAATGGAAAAATTAATTTCCTGGATAAACAAATAGATGAAGTTATTGAGTCAAATAGCGTTGATTGTGTATATGGCATCCATTTTTGCAATTTTCCCTGCATCTCCTGTTTATTCATTTAGTATAGGGGAAGAACGGGAGGTCGGTGAAAAACTGGTGTATGCCATTCGTTCAAATTTCGAGGTCCTTGATGACCCTGACTTGCAGCAATACCTTGAGATGCTCGGGGAAGAGGTGTTGAAAGTTGCTGGTATCCAATTTTTTAATTATCATTTCTATGTTGTTGAAAATAAAGAATTTAATGCATTTGCTGCACCCTCTGGACTGATATTTTTTCACAGTGGATTGATTGAACAGGTTGACAGTGAAAATGAACTGGTTTCCGTGTTGGCTCACGAAATCGGTCATATCGTTAAACGTCATATATCTTCTCGCATAGATAAAGGAAAAAAAATCAGTTTAGCTACCATGGGGATGATACTTGCGTCTCTTGCATTGGGGGGAGGTGCCGGAACTGAAGCATTGCTGGCTGGATCTCTTGCAGTAGGACAAAGCGCCAGTCTGCATTTCAGCAGACAGGATGAAGAAGAAGCAGATCTTCTTGCCTATGATTGGATGAAAAAACTTGGCAGAAATCCAGAAGGTCAGGTAAAAATGCTGCAAACCATGCGCCAGATAGCAAGATACCGTTCCGCAATGATTCCGCAATATCTTCTCACACACCCTAATCCTGAAGCGAGACTTGACTATGTTCAGACGCTGGTAGCTACAGATAGAGATGAAATCGAGAAATTTCCTGAAATAGATAATTTTTCTTTTCTTCGTTTTAAATATAGAATCATGGCATTGACGAAAGACACAATCACTTTACGCGGTCATCTTGCTTCCGTGATATCAAGCAGTAGAACGGATAAGATGGAAAAAGTCATGGCCAAATATGGAGTATCTCAACTTGATCGATTAGAAAATAATTATGAAAGTAGTCTTACTTTACTCCAAGAAGTTATTGATGAGATTGGAGAAAGGAATATTCTCTTGACCGATAAGGGCATTATGGAGTTTGAGAGTGGAAACAGTGATAAAGCATATGCAACACTGTCGGAAGCTTTTTCGCAGGACAGGTCAAATATGTATGCAGCCTTTTCGCTTGCAAAAGTTTGTTTTCAACTTGGGCTGTTGAATAAGGCTCAGGATCTCTATAGCACTGTAATGTATGAACTACCTGAGTTTTCTCAAGTATACTTTGAGCTGGGAAGGCTGAGTGCAGCAGTGGATGAGGCAGGTATGGCGAGCTATTATCTTGGCAAGTATTATCTTATCGAAGGAAAACTGGATATTGCAAAAAGTAATTTCCAAAAAGCACTGCAGAGTGATTTACTGCCGGAAGAGCTGGTATTAGATACAAAACAATCGCTTGATTTGATTGAGAGGTTAAAAAAATAGCTTTCAATCTATTTTCTTTTTTTTAAGATATATTAAAAATTCCTTGTTTCCTTTAGGCCCTAATAAGGGTGATTGGACAACTCCCTCCGTCTGCATCCCGTGAGAAGAAGAGAAGGATGATATGGTGTCAATGGCTTGTTGGTGGGCCTGTGTTTGCGTTACTACCCCGCCTTTTCCGACCATTTCTTTTGGAAGTTCGAATTGAGGTTTAATGAGCGCTATAATGCGGATTTCTTTTTTGAAAAGGGGAATGAGGGGCGGTAGTAATTTTGTGACGGAAATAAAGGATGCATCAATTACTGCCAAATCCAGTAATTCAACCACTTCTCTAGGACTGATCTTACGTGCATTGAACCGTTCAATTACTACAACACGCGAGTCTTGCCTCAACTTCCAGGAAAACTGGCCATAGGCTACATCAACTGCGTAAACTTTGGCTGCGCCTTTCTGCAAAAGGCAGTCAGTGAAACCTCCACTGCTTGCCCCGATATCGGCACAGATCATCCGGCTGACATCTACCTGGAAAGTTTCCAGGGCCTCTAAAAGTTTGAAGCCACCTCTGGAAACATAGGGACACCTTTTTTTGATACGGATGTTTACTTCATTGACGTATGTATTTCCCGCCTTATCCGCTACCCTTTCATCAACATAGACCTGCCCTGCCCCGATAAGAGCTTGAGCCTCGCTGAGACTTTCTGCGAGGTTTTGCTTTACCAGCAGTACATCAAGCCTGGTTTTCAAAGTAAATAACTTCCTTTAATTCAGTTTTGAACTTCTTTCTCGGGCAGTTGCAGCTTCCGGGGAAGATGAATATGTAGTTGTGATTTTCTTGTAGATTATTTTTGCTGTTTCAATGTCGGCGAGTTTTTCGAAAGCCATTCCTTGTTTGAGAAGAGCCGAAGCGGCACGAGGATGACTTTGATAATTTGATATTATCTTCTGATATTGCAAGATTGCCTGGTCGTACTCTTCCTGGAAAAAGAGACATTCTCCCATCATGAATTGTGCAGTGATTGATTTATCACCACTGGTATTTTTAACTGCATACTCTTCGTAAAGCCTATAGGCCTGCTTGAAATTGCCATCGGCGTAAGCCTTATCAGCTGCTGCCAGCCCGTTCCCAGATGATTGTGCAGAGACAGGGGCAGGGGAGTCTTGAGGAGTAATCACTTTCTCCGGTACTGCTTCCTGTGCGGTTGGTGGAGTAAATACCGTTTTAGTTTTTGTTGGAGAAATAGCAACTATCCCGCTGTCGGCCGTGCTCTCAAGAGCTGCTCTACTGGCATCTGCCCTGGCCCTCGATTTTTCAGCAGCACGAGCAGCAGCTTCAGCTTTCAATCTTGCTTCACGTACCCTCGCTTCCTGAATAGCCTTCAACATTTCCTGCTGCCGGGAGAGATCTGCTTCCTGTTGGGCAAGTTTCGTCTGCATTTCTTGATTCTGGACCTGAAGCTGGCGTCGTTCTTCTTCAAGTCTTTCTTTAATGGCTTGAGAGCTCTGCTGCTGGGAGAGTTCCAGTTCTTTGTTCTGTTCGGTGAGTTGTCTGTTGTAATGTGCCAACTCTTCGAGTTGCCCGCGCAGTTTGAGGATCTCGCTTTTTAATTCTTCAATCTGACTTAAAGAAACGGCTTGCCGTTCTTGCATTTTATCAACTGTACCAAGCTTCATATCTTCAATTTTCTTATTGACGACACGAAGTTGATAGTTCAGTTGGTTAACATCGTTCTGGCTGGCGCATTGGGTTAAAAGAGGAGTAATGACGATGAAGGCCAGGCAATTTAAAATTCGCTTTTTCATGATATTCTGTGTGTTTTGAATTAGAAGTTTATTTCCCAGCGTGGATATGTCTGACTACCGCTAAAAGGGAACAGTTTTCTTTGGAAGGATCCATTCTTCATCATAGCATGAATCTTATTTTCCCTGCCGTCCTGTTTTGAGAATATGATTTGATTGCCGTCCGGAGACCATGCGGGAGATTCGTGGTGACTTAAGTCACTCGTAAGTACGTTCACGGGGGAACCTTGTTCAGGTTTTTGTGTACAGATTTGATAGACACCATTACGCAGGCTGGAATAGACGATAAGATCTTCTGTAGGATGCCAGCTTGGTTCAGCATTCTCACTTCCAACAAAGGTAATGCGTTGTGTGCTGCCGGTTTTGAGATTCATAAGAAAAAGTTGTGGGCTACCGAATCGATCCGAAACAAAAACGACTCTTTCTCCATCGGGAGCTATTGTCGCTGAAACATTTATCCCTGCATTTCTGGTTATCTGTTCAAGTACTTGCCCATTTTTACTGACAAGGTAGAGATCCGGGTTTCCTTTATAAGATAAAGTAAGGAGCATTTTTTGTCCATCGGGAAACCATGCCGGGGCAAGGTTCATACCTGTGCGTTGAGAAAGAACCTGAGTTGTTTTATTTTGGCGGAGATCGGTTATGTAAAGATTCTGGTTGCCGCTATGATAGGAAGTATAGGTCAGATATGTTCCTCCGGGAACAAACCGCGGAGAAACGACAAGATTCCTGTGACGAGTGACTTGTCGTGTATTGCGGCCTAGAATGTCCGAGATAAATACCTCTTTTCTAAGAAGGTCTTTTTCGTGAGAGACATATGCTATTTGTGTTTCTGCAAGCCCTTTGCTCCCGGTCAGATCAAAAATCACGCTGTTGCAGAATCTATAAAGCATCTCGTCTCGTTGCGACAGTTTGCCGTTATAGGATTTGCCTAGAATCATAACATTATTGGAAACATCAACGAGACGTAATTGTATGCTGAGAGTATTACCGCTTATTTCATATGTCCCAAGAATGGTGAAATCTGCCCCTAAAGATTTCCAGTCAGTGTTGTGAGATCCGTTGTAGGTACTGGCCGGAATTATATCAATAATGCCATGAAATTTTAGAGATTTAGCAAGGATATCTGCAATGTCCTTATCAAAATCATTCGTCTGTCCGAGTGATTGGCGATTTATAAACCATGGAACTGCAAATTGGATCTTGCGAACATCTGCAGAACCAATTTCAAGATAGATTCTTTCTTGAGCCTGGCAGGTGAGTGAAAAAACTAACGAAAAAAAGATAAAGAAAAGCAGGAGGAGAGAAGATTTTTTCATGCCGGTTTCCTTGCTATTGTTGTATAGAACCAGGTACAAATCGAAGACCTAATTCAAGGCTGTTTGTCTGCAGAGCAGCGGGTATCGGAGGAAGAGGTGAGCCGTCCTGCAATGTTTTCAGGACAAATTGATCAAACAATCTGTCACCAGATTTTTCCTCAAAAAATTGATGTAGTATAGAGCCGTCTTTAGCTATCTGGATGATTATGGTTGCTGCCAGATCTTTATCCCACAACTTGTATTCCGGGAGCTTCCAATGTGGCTGCAATGCGCTGAAAACTGAAGCAAAGTATTGATTTTCTATAACATTACTGTTGCTCTTTCGAGATGAAGCGCCAGTGGATCGCGTTTCTGCAGTGTTCGCTTGCGCAGTAGCAGTGTTGTTTTCCTGGAGCATGCTTTTTAGCTGGTTGACAGCTTCCATAGCAGCAAGGCGGGCAGCTTCAGCTGCCAGCTGTTCGGCTTGGCGCATTTCCTCGAGATGTTTATCTTTGATCTGCTCCAGGTGTTTCTTCTGTTCCAGGACAGGATCAGGTTTTTCTTTTCGGACAATCTTTCTTTTAAGTGGTTTTATAGATATTGGGTCACTTACTACTTCAGAGGTTTTGTCTGGCTCCGTAGTTTCAATAACAGGGACAGCTTCTTTTTTTGCAGCTGGCTGTATTTCAGGAGCAGACTGTTGTGTTGGTATTTTTGCAGGCGGGGGAGAAGGAGGTGCGGACTGTTGTGCCGGGGCTTCAATGCTGATCAGATCAACTGTATAAATTTCCGGGAACAGGGGTTTCTTATTGAAATATTGCGGACCGTATATTGCTCCTGCCATAACTATAATATGTAATCCCAGAGCGAAATTGAAGGGAATGCTCCATTCACTGTTTTTTAATAATTTCACTTTGATTACCTGAAAAACATGTAATTATTCCTGGTCTGGAGAAGGCTGAGTTATCATGCCGAGTTTGTCGAAACCTGAATCTTTTATATCGGCCATTACGGCCACAACCAGACCATAAGAAACATTCTTATCTGCTTTCAAATAAATAGGTTCATTTTTCTTTTCTACAGGAGATTTGGTCAGTTGCTGTTTTAGAAGCGGCCTGCTGACTTCAACTTTATCGAGCATTATCCTGCCATCTTTGTCAATACTTATAACAATTGGATTTTCTTCCTGCCGTAATGATTTGCTGGTTGTCTCGGGCAGGTCTACATCCAGACCCTGGGTCATCATCGGTGCTGTTATCATGAATATGATAAGCAGAACCAGCATTACATCAACTAATGGGGTTACGTTGATATCAGATACCAGTTTTTTATGACCATTTCCCCGGATTGGTGTCATGTTTGTCCTCGTTTGTGAAAAAGAACTGCTGCTAACTCAGGCGTCCGAGTAGATCTCTCTCAACAAGATTTAGAAAGTCAGTTGAAAAGTTCTGAATGTTATTGTCTAACTCAACCAATTGATTTGAATAATGATTATAAAAAACTACAGCAGGGATCGCAACCGCCAGACCTGCGGCAGTAGCAACCAGTGCTTCGGAAATACCGGGTGCAACAACAGCGAGGGAGGCTGACCCCCTGATTCCAATATCATGAAAAGATGCCATAATCCCCCATACAGTGCCAAAAAGACCGATGAAAGGTGCAGCGTTACCGGTTGTTGCGAGAAAAGGGAGAGATTTACCGAGTTCTGTTATTTCCTGCGATTCTGCTTTTCGCAAGGCGCGTTGGAGGTTGTCCATGGTTGCCAGTTGCATGTCAAGAGTTTCACGTAAATCAACCTGTTCTTTTCGAGTACGGATTCTGTTGATCTTCTGTAGTTCATTATAGCCAGCAGAAAAAACGGCAGCTTCCGGGCTATAAGGATAGTCTTCTATAATACCATATGCTTCAGAGAGATTATTTGAGGACCAGAAATTTTCTAGAAAATCAACTGATTGACGCCTTACCCTGCGGAAAAGACGTGCTTTCATAAAAACAATTGACCATGAGATGATGGAGAATAGAAGGAGGGTGAGCATAACCAGCTGACCTACCGGGCCGGCATGAAGGATCATATTGGTGATTGATAGCTGCACGTTGGAAATCCTATAAAGTATGAAAACCTATTGAGAAATAAGAATTGAATTAATTGACGGTTGAACGCACACCCATTGTAATCTTTTTCGATAAAAGATCAATACGGGTATATTGTATAGGTCAAAAAAATGAGGATAGATCTGTTCGGATATGTTCGTCTCCGCAGGGTGTATAGATGCCTCTATTATAACCCACCATTTACTTCAAGAATGCTGCCGGTGATGTAGGAGGCTCCTGGAGAAGCAAGGAAAAGTACAGCTTCAGCTACCTCTTCTGGAGATCCGAATCGGCGCATTGGAACCATTTTTTTATAGGCAGATAGTTGTTCTTCAGGAAGATCATTGATGAAATCGGTATCGATAAACCCTGGCGAAACACAATTCACAGTAATCTTCTTTCTAGCGGTTTCTTTAGCCAGACTTTTACTCATGGCTATCTGGCCGGCTTTTGATGCGGCATAATTAGCCTGCCCGGCGAAGCCGAGGTGGGCTACCGGTGATGTGATGGTGATAATTCGGCCGTATTTTTTCTTCAACATCAACAGTACCGCTTGCTTTGCCATAAAATAGGAGCCTGTAAGGTTAACATCAATTACCCGTTGCCAATCATCGGCAGCCATCAGGGCAACTATACTGTCACGCCGAATACCTGCATTGTTTATCAGAACATCAATTGTCGAGAAGGTCTCCTCGATATTTTGGAAAAGTTGCTCTACTTCTGAATGAGATGAAATATCGCATTGATGCAGAGTTAAATTTTTTCTGTGGGTTCCGGCTTGATCACTCAGCTTCTGGGCTGCTTGGGTATTGCTGTCGTATACGCCAATAACGTGGGCTCCGTTTTGGAGAAAATGCATTGTGATTGCTTTCCCGATTCCTCGAGATGCGCCGGTAACGACAACATTCTGGCCACTGAAATTATACATGGTTCAGTTACTTGCTCCTTTTAGATAACTATCAGCATCATTGGCAACAATAACACCGTAATTTATGGCTCCAAGCCAGCCTGACATGATTATGCCGACGGATCCTACATGGAAGAGTCCTGAAATCTCTTTAAAAAGAGTTCTTGATATATCTAGTCCCTCAAATTTGGTGCCAAAGGAAGTCCCGGCAGTATGGAGGGTATATCGACCGAAAGTCTTTGGAGTTGCAGCTTCAACCCAGTCTATTTTATCTTCAATATCGGGTACATATCTCTGCAAGTCGAGCATGGTTCTCTTAATTAGGGAATCTTTTTCCATTTGGTACTGTTGTTCCGGCATAGTAGCCCAATCATCATATCTGGCATTCATGCTGGCAACAATTGTGTATCTGTCGTGTCCGGGACGAGTTTTGGGATAGTATATGGAGAAAGTTTTTGATTGAGTTTTCAGGTCAAGCAGCTCTTCTGAGTCAAAATTTTCTGCCGTTGAGGTAAATAAAAGATCTCCGATGTTGCTGATAGAGTGTTGGCGGGCAATGCCGAAGTAAACCTGACAACTAGAGTTATTGACACGGATTTTTGCTATTTTTTCTAAAAATGCTGAAGAAAAATGATGTTGATCGACGAGGTCGGATACTGTGTTGGTTATGCCACTGTTCGAAATAACGGCTTTTGCGCTGATTGTTTTCCCGTTGACAACGACACCTCTAACAGATTTATTTTCAACTACTATGTGTTCAACTCTGGCTTTGGTGGCAATTGTGACACCATTTTTCTCCAGTTCTGAAACCATCATGCTGATGAGTTTGTCAGTTCCTCCCTCAAAGGTGAAAACGCCTTTGTTCATGAAGTTAGAAAAGACAATACCATATGTTATAGCAGGATCGTCAAGAGATGAGCCATTGGCATAGGTAATTGGCTCCATAAGAAGCCTGTGGACATCACTTCTTTTGGGGAAGAATTTTTCAAACAACTCTCGTGTTGTCATGGACTGGTCGTCATAAAAATTCATTCGCGAGACAGTTGAAAAAAAAGAATCGATAGAGGATTTGGATATTTTAAATTTGGTTTCGAGCAGGTGGGTGAAATCGTTTTTATCGAAGGTTGTTTTTAACGAAAACTGCGGATTGTCAAATACTATATCTTTTAACTGGACGATAGAGTTCATTATTTCTCTGTTCCAGTATTTTTTGCAGGTTTTTACCATACCATGAGGGAAACCATGAAGTGAGACATCAAATATATGTCCTTTTCTGCGAAACCAAGTCGCTAAACCTCCGAGTTGATGGTGGTGTTCCAGGAGAAGGACACTATATCCACAATATGCCATTCTATTCGCGGTGGTAAGACCACCTAATCCAGAACCGATCACAATGACGTCGTATTGGGTGCTGAGGGTATCAAAAGGTACCGGCATAAAAAAACAATAAAAAAAAGTGTTTAATAGTAATGGCCTGGTATCGATACATTACCGGTATACCTTGGTGGTTGTTCAGCCGGTCAGAAAAGTAAAGCAGGCCCTGCACGCTATTTTAACTGGATAAGCATATCCGAAGTTTCAGATTTTAGGAAGTACCTGTTGGTTTACAATAGAAACCCCACTTAGCATGGAACCGATAATACCGAGGAATCCTTGATCCGTTCCTGCGATAAAAAGATTGGAAAATCCGAGATCACCATCTTTAGCTTTTGATGGGGAACCATATATGGCTCCTTCCGTTTTGCCTGTGAATCGTTTGATCGTCAATGGTGTAAATGTGTCCTGATATATAACATCGTCACTGAATTTGCCAATACATTTTTCAAGAACTCGGGATGAAGAAGCAGCAATGCGTTTTTTTGCGGTGGAGTATTCATCTCTTTTATTGGCAAGCTTTTGCCACTGATGATAATTTGCCAGGTGGGTCGAGCGGACTTCTGTGTACTCCTGTTTAGGTCTGCCAGTGAAGTTGCCGGGCAAACAGATCACACCACTTCTTAAATCGACTAGGCTTTCAGGCCTTTTATAATTAAACAGCTCAGCATTATTATAAAAAATGATGCTTTTGTCCTGGGGGAGGTGTGTGGCCTTCTCTTGGGGGATGAGATAAATTGACTCAACAAATCCAAGCCGCTTCGCTCGAGCATAAGGATCAATTTCATGAAGGAGAGCATATGTCTCAGAAATTCCGATGGTGGAGAGGAGATAATCACATTGCACTATTTCGTTATTCTGCAGTTCTACTCCGGTAACAGAACCTTTTTCATGAAGAATTCTTTTTACTTCACAGGAGAGCCTTATGGAACCACCGAAGGAGCGATATTGTTCTACAAGTGCGTCGAGAAATGTCTTGATGGTTCCTGCAGGACGAAACATCCCTTCTTGATAGATTGAACGAAACATTATGACAAACTGATTGAGATCCATATCGTTCTCAACGCTTGAACCATAATACATAAGAGGACAGAGGAGCATATCAGTCAACAGACTGTTACCTGTATGTTGGAAGACGAATTTTTTTGCTGACTGAAAAGGTGTGTTTTGGAATGGGTCACATTTTTCCAACGCATCTACTAGTTCAATAAAACCCTTTTTGCAGGATGGAAACACCTGGAAAATGTTTTCGCGTAAGGTTTGGAAGTCATTATTGAAGATAAGTGACTTTTGATTGGGAAAGCGAATTTCACTTGCATGCTGCGGGTAGATATGAAAGTTCTTTCTGTCGAGTTT
>JAZBNU010000097.1:0-2645 GCA_036350815.1 Desulfopila sp. | reverse complement strand
GCCAGAAGATGTTTGGCAAAAGGTTTCTGGATAAAATGAACATCTCCGCTTAATACTCCCTTGTTGGCAATGACGTTGGTAGTATATCCCGACATATAGAGGCATTTCAACCGCGGGAGTTTTTCCTGCAGTCGCCCGGCCAGTTCCTTACCGTTCATTTTCGGCATAACAACATCGGTGAGTAACAGGTCTATGGAAACATTTGTGCCCGAGGCTATCTCCATCGCCTCTGCCGAAGTTGCCGCAGAAAAGACCACATACCCCAACCGGGTCAGCATTTTCTGCACCATTGTACGGATCGTTTCATCATCTTCCACCAGCAATACAGTCTCACTCCCACTTGCAGTTTTCGGCCGGCTGACAACCTTCCTGGCCGGGCTCTCCTCTTCAAGACACAAAGGAAAATACAGTTTGATGACCGTACCCTGCCCGGGCTCGCTGTAGATATTTATAAAGCCTTCGTTCTGCTTAACTATGCCGTACACGGTTGCGAGCCCCAACCCCGTTCCCCGTCCCATTTCTTTGGTGGTGAAAAAGGGTTCAAAGACACTCTCAAGATCCTCTGCGGATATGCCAAGACCATCATCACTTACAGCCAGCATGGCATACTCTCCCACCTTGAAACCTGTATGGGTGCTGCAGTAACTCTCGTCAAACAGAGTCCTGCCCGTTTCAATTGTGATGTTGCCATGATCTGTGATTGCATCTTTGGCGTTGACGCAGAGATTGGCTAAAATCTGGTCCATCTGAGAAGTATCCATTTTCACAGGCAATGGCTCGGAAAATGGAATCCAGTAAAGCTGGATATCTTCGCCGATCAGCCTCCTCAGCATTTTCAGCATTCCCTCAACCGTACCATTCAGTTCAATTCTTTCAGGAGCAATGGTCTGTCTGCGTGAAAAAGCAAGGAGCTGCCGAACAATAGCCGCGGATCGTTCCGCTGCATCGAGTATCACCTCCAAATCATTATACACAGAATCTTCCGGATCCAACGAGGAAAGACCCATTTCCGCATGACCGAGAATGACCGCAAGGATATTGTTGAAATCATGAGCTACGCCACCGGTAAGCCGACCAATCGCTTCCATCTTTTGGGCTTGATGCAGCTGCTGTTCAATAGCCAGCTGACTGGTTATATCTCTCTTTACGGCAACATAGTTGATGATTTTACCATCCACCGAGGTAACCGGAGAAACAGAAACCTCTTCGGTAAATAAAGTACCATCTTTGCGCCTATTCACCATCCTGCCTTTATAGGTCCGCCCCGCTGAAATGGTACCCCAGAACTCTTCATAAAAGGATTTTGTCTGCTTTCCGCTTTGCAGTATTCTCGGGTTTTCCCCCAGAATTTCATCCTTTGTATAGCCGGTTACCGCTTCAAAGGCGGGATTGACAAACTCTATCCTGCCCTCGGGATCGGTAATAACAATGGCATCCTCCGTCTGCTGCACAGCTGCAATCAGTTTGTCGCGTTCTGCTTCATTTTTCCGTTCCTCGGTTACATCACGCATGATCCCGAGATTTCCAATCCACTGCTTTTCCCTGTTATGGAGTTTCGCCGCAAAGGTTGCTCCAGGAAAAATTGTTCCGTCTTTATGCTTATACTTTCCTGCATAGTTTCGCTGAGCAACTTTCCCCTGGTCGCCAAAAACGGCTTGTCCGGCATTATGATATTCCTGATCATCAGCATAGAGCATCCGGGTCGAGTGCCCCACAAGTTCATCCCGACTATAGCCGAACGTCTTCAGCATCCCGTCATTGGCCAATTGAATCTCACGCTGTGTATTGGTTATAACAATGCCGGCCTCAATAGCGTTAAACATCGTCTCAAAAAGTGTTTTATGAGCAACAATCTCTTTTTCCATTTTTCTGAGCTTGCTAATATCTCGTGTTATCGAAACAATACAAAGCTCTCCATCCAACGAGATAGTGCGTGCCGACATGAGGGCCTCGGTAAGACTTCCGTCCTTTCGCCTGAAAACAGCTTCAAGATTTTCGCAAAAACCCTCCTGCCGTAATCGTTCTACAAGTTTCTGTCTGTCGCCCGGATTGTGCCATATATTTATGTCCGCTGAAGTACGGCCGACCACTTCCTCTGCCGTATACCCGGTTAAATCAGTAAACCCTTTATTAACTTCTACATAAAGACCGTCTGCCAGACGATTAATGTTGATGGCATCAGGACTGGCATCAAAGGCAACAGCAAATTTCCCCTCAATTTTTGCCAATTCCACAGTTTTTTCTCTGGCTTTTTTTTCCAACAGGGTCTTGTGCTGCTTCAACTCCTGTTCAACACCTTTATGAGCAGAGATATCAACAAGCAACACCAGTACCCCTGCTACCTCACCGCGTTCATCTTTTATCGGTGTTGCAAAGTGTTCGACAAACACCTTTCGCCCGCTACTGTCAAAGTGAGACTGTTCCGCCCGCCATGGTTCACCGGTTTGATACACACGCTTAACCGGACAATCGCGGCAGATAGCATCACTCTGCGTGGTGACCGAATGGCAGCGCTTACCTACAATACTCTCCCCATAGACAGCTAACGCTTTTTTATTACAGGAAATAATCCGATAAGAATGATCAAGTTCCCAGACAGCAACATCCATGAAATCCACAAGCTCAGCAAGAACACCACCAAGATT
>JAZBNU010000096.1:0-10497 GCA_036350815.1 Desulfopila sp. | reverse complement strand
GCGCGTCCCAGACAGGTATATACCGGAGTGGAACAACGATCTTTTATTCCACTTGAGAAGAGGTGATATGAGCGAAAAAAATATCCCTTTTCAGACGATAGACTGGAGTCGGATAGCGAAAACCAAACATCAAGGTGAAACAGGCGTCGCTTACTGGCAGACCGTGCAGTTTGATGGATTACGCATCAGGATTGTTGAGTACTCGGCAGGCTATACGGCGGATCACTGGTGTACTAAGGGACATATAGTACACTGTCTTGAAGGAGAAGTTGTTAATGAGCAACAGGACGGCACGCAATCCATTCTGACACCGGGGATGTCTTATGTGGTATCGGACGAGTTAAGCTCGCACCGTTCTGTTAGCCGGAATGGTGTAAAACTGATGATTATTGATGGGGATTTTCTCAAGCTGAAAGTCTGAGGGGGAGGCGCCTCTGCCTGGGGCTCCTCCCTTGCCGGTCGTTTTTCAGCCGTGGGTGAAGCTGATGGAATCGGCCTTGTCGCTGATGCCTCGGTTAATCACTTCACGGTTGTAGGCCGCGATTACATTTCTCCGCTTGATCATGCCCACCACCCATTTGTTTTCCAGGTCGTCTACTACTGGAATTTCTTCAATTCCTTTGACATCAAAGAGTCTCATGGCGGTGTAGAGGGTGTCTTCGTGGGTCAGAAAGATGACGTCGCGGTTGCAGATTGAACCGACCTGCTGGCCGACTCTATCGCGATAGTCACTGTGGATGAGGTTTTTGATATCCTGCAGGGAGACGATACCGGTGAGTTTGCCGGCATCGTTGACCACCGGGAAATAAAAACTCCTTTTCGCCATGCGGAATATTTCGAATAGCTGATTGATATTGGCGCGTTCACTGATAAAATCAACATCTTCGGTCATGGCCACACCAACACGCAGGGATTTCATCACAGCCACTTCCCGTCCTTCATGAATATCGATCCCTTCTCTGGTAAAGTCGACGGTGTCGATGGAGTCACTCTCAAAGGTCCTGGCGACCATGGTACCGATTATGGCGGTGATCATCAGGGGGATGATGATAAGATAGTTACCGGTCATTTCAAACAGGAGAAAGATTGCCGTCATGGGAGCATGGGTTGATGCGGCGAGGAAGGCCCCGATGCCGACGGTGGCATAGGCTCCGGGATTGGCGGTCATCTCGGGTATGACTTTGTTGGCCAGCCAGCCGAAGGTGCTGCCCACCATTGCTCCAATAAAGAGGGCCGGAGCGAAAACCCCACCGGCGCCGCCTGAGCCGAGCGTAATGGCGGTAGCCAGGATCTTGAGAAAAATCAAAGCGAAAACCATCCAGCCCAGGCTCTCTCCGTGGAGCACATCTTCGATGAAGTCGTACCGGTCTCCCATGACCTGGGGAAAGCCGATGCCGATAATGCCAATGAGCAGCGCTCCCGAAATGGGTTTGAGCAGCGGATGGATTTTCCACGCATGATAGCGGTCCCTGACAAAATAGAAAATCCTGATATGAAACACAGCCAGGACACCGACTATCACGGCCATGAAGGCATAGAGAGGTATTTCCACATAGGGGTTGACCAGGGTGTATTCCGGAATGAAAAAAGTCGGATGGGCACCATAGTAAGCCCTGGTCACGACTGTCGACATGGATGAGGCCACCACCAGCGCGGCAAAGGAGGAAATTTCGAAAGTACCGAGCAGCACGATCTCCGAGGCGAAAAAGACTCCGGCGATGGGCGCATTGAACATACCGGCGATGCCTCCGGCACAACCGGCGGCGATATAGACCTTCATGCGGTTGCCCGAGACGCGGAAAAACTGGCCTACCTGACTCCCCATTGCGCCGCCTATCTGGGCGATGGGGCCTTCCACTCCTGCCGAATTGCCTGTTCCGATTGTCAGTGCTGTTGAGAGAGTTTTCAGAACAATGGTTCGTGCCTTGATATACCCGCCTTCCAGATTGACCTTTCTGAGAAATTTGGTAAAGCCGTATCCATTGACTTCTCCGGGAAAGAGCAGGGAAAGAGGGATAAGCAGTATCATTCCAGAGATGGGGATTAGGGGAAGAAGAAGGAGGTACCAGCCGCCCTGGTCTATTCGCAAAAGTTCCCGGCCGCCCTGAAAAATAACCTCATCAACGAAATGAACGGTTCCGCGAAAACATATATTGAGAAAGCCGGCTGCCAGACCAATGAAGGCAGCGATGAAAATGATGCGGGTATTCTCTCCGGGAATGAGGCTTTTGTATTGTATTTTCATTGTTTTTGAGGGATTGCACAACCGATTTTGGCTGCTTCTTGCAGGAAGAAATCATCGGTCATGCCGGCGATGAAGTCACGGACCATTGCCTCTGGGGGATGGGTTTTACGGTATGTTTCGCCCATGTCGGTCATCAGATCAACTTGAGGGGAGAACCTGTTGTTGTTTTTCTTGAGATGAGCGAGAAAGGAGAGAAAAAGCTTTTCGTAGCAGTTTTTGATAAGCGGTGAGGCCTGTTTTGTACAGGGATTAAGATAGATGCTGGTATAATTGAACTGTTTCAGCTGATACAGTGCTTCGGATACACGCTCGGAAAAACCGATGTGAGGGATGCCGGTAAAGCTGTAATCACCGGGAAGGGGGAGGAAGCTGTTGCTGATGAGGTCTGTAACCAGATTGTAGACGATGGTGCCGTTGGTTTCACCTAAAACATCCCTGCAGTGGTTGGGGATATCCTCTCGCTTGATGAGCCCGAGAATTATGGCATCTTCTATATCTCTTCCGATATAGGCTATCGTGTCAGCCAGCCGCACCACACATGCCTCCAGGGTCATGGGTGTGAGATTCGTGGCGGGGTCAGCTTCTTTGTCTGCCAGTTTCCTGTCAAAATCCTGAAAGTCGCAGGAAGGTGCTGCTGTAAGGTGTCGCGAATGAATTTCGCCATCGTGACAAAGAATGCCGTCAAGGGTCTGAAGGGAAAGATTCCAGCCGCGGCCTTTTTTTTCGAGGTTGTCGAGGAATCTGACCGATTGGATATTGTGCTGAAAGGCCGGCAACCCATGTTGTTCGCAGATTTCTGAGAGGAAGCGTTCACCCTCATGACCGAAAGGTGGATGGCCGATATCATGTCCCAGGGCGATTGCTTCGATCAGGTCTTCGTTGAGAAAGAGAAAGCGTCCAATGGTTCTGGCAATGCGTGAGACGAGCTGGACATGGATGATGCGGTGTGTGATGTGATCGTTGGAAACAAGCCAGAATACCTGTGTTTTGTCTATATAGCGGCTGTAGGCGCGTGAGTGCAGGATGCGATCTGCATCAAGAGAAAAGCTTTGTCGGTGACCGTCTTTTTCTTCCTCTTCCCTTCTCAGAGCATCAACTGAGTGGGTTGCCGCAGGGGAGAGATTCCTCATTTCCGCGGTATTGAGATCGTTTTGTATGGCAAGTAAGTTCTGCATTTTCTGCAATAAATGTTCGTAGGATATCAGAGTTCTGGTACCTGCTTCCCTGGAAGTTGAGTAGAAAAACATCTAACATTAGCCCTACGGGCCTGAAAATACAACCAGCATATCGTTTAGCACCATCTTTTTTTGCCTGTTTTGCTTCGCAGCAGCCAATATACATCTTAAAGGGAGGAAACAGCCTGGATATTCCACTGCAATGCTGCCGAGGATAAACTTCACAGAACTTGCAGACATCCAATCTTTGATATACTTTTAGAAAAATCGTGACCGGGAGTATAACGAAAATGGAATGTTTCGTGAATAATTTGTAAATTAAGGATATTGTGGTGCGTACGCAACAGAGCAAGGGAGGGTGACATGCAGATCAGGATTGAGTATTGTGCACGGTGAAACTACAAACCGCGGGCTTCCAGGCTGGAAGAAGAATTGAAGAAAAATTTTGCTGCTGAAGTAGAACTCGTGGCTGGCTCCGGTGGAGTTTTCGAGGTCAGTGTGGATGGGACATCTCTTTTTTCGAAAAGGAGTTTGAACCGATTTCCCGCAGAAGGAGAAATTGTCACTATGTTGAAGAAATAAGAGTCATTTCGATGTAGGCCGGACTGCTTTGGGATTGGTTTTCTCTGTTGAAAATTTGACGTTTGAGTGAACGCAGCGATGTTATGTGAACTGAAAATTGAGAATCTCGCGTTAATCGAGGCCCTTCATCTGGTTTTTGATACCGATGAGGCGTCTTCTCTGGTGGTGATGACGGGTGAAACTGGAGCCGGAAAGTCAATCATGCTTCGTGCAATCAAAATGCTCACCGGTGGCCGGGCTCAGGCGGACTGGGTGCGCAGCGGGGCAGAGCAGTGCACCGTTGAGGCAGTATTCGAGGTTCCCCCGGAACATGGTGAGTTTTTACAGAAACTCATTGATGGCGGGTTCGGCGACGATACAACCGTTATTATTAAACGGGTAATCTCCGAGAAAGGCAAAAGCCGTCTTTATATTAACGGTTCGCCGGCAACAGTGAAAACGGTAGGAGAACTGAGCACGGGGCTTCTTAATGTCGCCAGTCAGCATGACCACCAGCAGCTGCTGCAGCCGCAGCTTCATCTTGATTTCGTCGACACCCTGGGAGATCTCTGGCAGGAACGTGGTGAACTTGCGGCACTGTACAGGGTGTATAAGAAGCGTTGCGCTGAATTGGCCGGCCTGCGGACTAAAGAACAGGACAAGGAACAGAAGCGCGATTTCCTCAGGTTCCAGCTGGATGAGATACGGCAGGCAGAGCTGCAGATTGGAGAAGATGAGGAGCTGACTGCCGAAAAGGTGCGGCTCAAAAACGGTGACAGCCTCATTAAATTGAGCCTGGAGAGCTATACCAGTCTGGCCCATACCGTTGCTGATGAGCTGGGTGCTGTCAGAAAAAACATGGAGCAGATTGCAGAGCTCGATCCCCTTGCTGTTCCTCTTGCCGAAGAGATAAGCGGCTATTCCTTTCAGGTTGAGGAACTGGCAAACCAGTTACGCCGCTATCGCGACTCGCTCGACAGTGACCCGTATCGTCTGGAGCAGGTGACTGAACGGATAGATATCGTTCAGGGACTGAAAAGGAAATATGGAAGTACCATTGCTGCAGTGCTTGAATTTGCCGACCATGCCGAAGAGGAACTGGCCCGCCTTGACTCACTGGAAATCCAGCTTGGTGAACTCGAAAGCGAAGTGGAACGATTGAGCGCTGAACTAATCAAAGCTGCCAAAAATCTCAGTGCCCGAAGGAAGGATGCCGCCGATCATATTGAGAAGGCCATGGAAAAAGAGCTGCGCTCTCTCGCTTTCAATCGCGCATCCATAGAGGTCCGCCGTCAGGAGATAGCTCAAACAGTTGATGATATCGGGCCATCGGGCTGGGACCGGATCGAGCTGTACTTTTCCGCTAATCCCGGAGAACCGGCACGGCCTCTTGCCAAGGTCGCTTCCGGTGGCGAACTGTCTCGACTGATGCTGGCGTTTAAATGTCTTCTGGCTCGCAAGGATATGGTTGAAACCGTTATCTTTGATGAGGTCGACGCGGGAATCGGTGGTGAAGCGGCTGAAGCCGTTGCCAGGAAAATTCAGGAACTGGCCGGACACCACCAGGTGTTCTGTATAACACATCTCCCCCAGATTGCCGCCCGTGGTACCGATCATTACCGTGTTCATAAGCAGGTAAACGGCGGCAGAACATTGTCGTCTATCACGAAGCTTTCTCAGGAAGAACGGGAAGGGGAAGTTGCCCGGATGCTGGCAGGTGAATCGGCAACGGACCAGACCCATGCCTGGGCCAGGGAACTACTCAGCAAAAGCAGGGGCGAATGGATAAGCAGATAAAGGCACTGGCCCTCTTTTCCGGCGGGCTTGATTCTATTCTGGCAAGCCGGGTGGTTGCCGCTCAGGGGGTCAGGGTTATTGCCTTGAAATTCGTAACGCCCTTTTTTGATTATGGTCTGATTGAGGATCCGGAGGGCTACAGGGAAAAGGTGAAGAAGGTTTATGGTCTGGATGTCTTGCTCAAAGATATAACAAAAGAGTATCTCCAGCTTCTTCGCCAGCCTGCCCATGGTTTCGGGAAAAATTTTAATCCCTGTATAGACTGCAAAATCTTTATGTTTGCCAGAGCCCGGCGGATGATGCAGGAACTGGGAGCATCTTTTCTGATCTCCGGTGAGGTTCTGGGGCAGCGGCCCATGTCGCAGCGTCGTGATACTCTCAATGTCATCACTCGGGACTCCAAAAGCCGTGAAATTCTGCTCAGGCCCCTTTCCGCTAAATTACTGGATCCCACTGAGGCAGAGCTGCGCGGCTGGGTTGATCGGCAGAAGCTCTTTGATTTCAGCGGGCGCGGCCGCTCCCGGCAGATCGCTTTGGCAAGTAGGCTGGGCATTACTGAGTTTCCTGCTCCGGCGGGCGGCTGCCGTCTGGCCGATCCAATTCTCAGTAAAAGAATCGCGGCAATCTATCAGGGTAATTTTGTGATCCGGACAGAAGATATAGACAGCAGTGATATAGTGTGTCTGATGAGCGGCAGGCAGTTCCTCCTGCCGGCGGGCGGCTGGCTTGTTCTGGGGCGTAACCAAGAGGATAACAGACAGCTGAAGGCTGTGCGGCGGAATGATGACGTGCTCATACATATGAAAGAACACCCTGGGCCGACAGCGCTTCTGCGCCGGACCGATTATCTTTATTCAGAAACGAACAATCTTGAGGAAGATTTGGAACGTGCCATGGGGCTGGTGGTTCGCTACGCCAAAAAAGTTGCAGGCCGACATGAGCCGCAGGATATCGTCGTCTCTCGCGGGAAAACTGAGCGAATTCTCCGCCATGAGCCCATTGATGACCCTGGCTATATGGACTGGATGATATGAGGTTTGCTTCTGCTTTGCTGCCATCTGCGAGCCTCATTTTCTGCTGTTGGGGGTCAGTCGGCAAACAGTTCCGTGATGGCTGTGTGGTAGCGCTCTTCAGTTGAGGCCTTGCGGATTTTTTTGAGAAGCCGCTGATTTTCCGGAAATGAACCAATGAGATAGGTCCATATCTGTTTCATCCGATTGAGAAGGTGACCGGGTCCGTCCAGCCTCCGGCGCAACTCTTCATAAAGGGTATGATGAAACGAGATGAGTTTTTCCTTTCTCTGCTGCGGTGTTACGGGAATGTTGCGGATATCAGCTAGTAAGAAAGGGTCTGCCAGCGCTCCGCGGCCGATCATCCACCGACAAATCTGAGGGAATCTTCTTGAGACAGTGACAAAATCACCCTTTGTGCAGATATCGCCATTGTACACCACCTGGTGGTCGGTCAGTGGCAGGCACTTCGCAAATCCATCATGATCGGCTTTGCCCCGGTAAAGCTGCTTGCCAATCCTCGGATGAATAATTATCTCCTGAAGAGGAAAGTGCTGCAGCTGTGGCAGTAATACTTCAATATCGGCCGGATCTTTGAAGCCAAGGCGCATTTTTAAAGAGATTTCGGCGTTGAGATGCTCATGGACTGTTTCGAGCAGCGCAACAATTCTATCGCTGTAGGGCAGGAGACCGGAACCTCGCCGTTTGTTTGCGACCATTGGCGCCGGACAACCGAGATTCCAGTTGATATGGTTGTACCCCAGGTTCTGCAGGTGCTTTCCTGTGTTGATGAAATCATCAGCTGTATTGTAGAGGAGTTGCGGGATAACTGAGAGAGCGGTATTGTTCTCAGGAAGAATATCGGCAAAAAGTCGATCGGAAAAAGAAGCAAAGCGCTGTGGGTTGAGAAAAGGCGCGACCGCAGCGTCGAAATAGGGGAAATGGGTATGGTACACCCTCCGGAAAAGAGCATCGGTAATTCCCCTAATTGGGGCAAGATAGAAAAAATGATCGGTATATTGTGTGCTCATAGCAATATTGCCTGAAGAAAAATAATGCATATAGTCAGAAATCTCCTTAGGGGATACGGCGGATTCTGGTCAGGATCTCATATTCATAGCGCACCAGGTTATTTCTGTGTTCATTTTGCCGTCGCTACAGTAGCATAAGGCGGACATATTATCGAGTATCTATTATTCATCATGTCATCTGCAACACCTTCTTATCCTTCCTCATCGCCACTTGCCGTTTTTCCGGCAGAATTACACACAGCTTTGCTGCGTCTCGAGAAAGAGCAGGGTGTGACTATCTATGTCAGCGGCGGGACAATACGAGACTGGCTCCTCGGGAGAAGGCCTGCAGACCTCGACCTCTGTGTAGAAGAACATGCCCGGCAGTGTTGCCGCAGGCTTGTCAGAATTTTAGAGGGCGGGGCATATGTTCCACTCGGCACAGCTGAGGAAGAGGCTGCCAGGGTTGTCTGGCGCGGGATATCTGTTGACGTCTCTTCGTTCAGAAAGGGGGCGAAGACCATTGCTGAAGAACTGCATCACCGCGATTTCACCATAAATGCCATGGCCGTAAGTCTGCACGATGCCTTGCGAGCAACAGAAATATGCCTCGTAGATCCTTTGGGGGGCAGAAGTGATCTCATCAGGAAACTGCTGCGCTGCTGTCCAGCAGCCTTTTCTGCCGATCCCTTGCGGATGCTGCGCGGCTATCGTTTTCAGACGGAACTTGGTTTTGTGATGGATTCTTCCTGCGTTGCCGCTATTCAGAAACAGCGGAGCACCCTTGGCCGGTGTGCGGCAGAACGTGTTCTGCACGAACTAGAGCATATTATGGTCCGGAAGGGAGCAGGCGGTATCTGTCTGGAGATGGCTGAAAGCGGACTGCTCTGGGAGATATTCCCGGAACTTGAAAAGGGAGTGGGGCTGGAGCAGCCCGGCTATCACCATGAGGATGTGTTTCATCACAGTATTCTTGCTCTGCAGTGCCTCGACCAGGTCATTGCCGGGGTGCAGGACTATTTTGGAGAGTATGCCGGGGTGATTCTTACATATTGCAAAGATAAGAAAAAATGCAGCCAGCTGCGCTGGGCCGCGCTTTTTCATGATTTGGGCAAGCCGACAACTGCTTCTTCTGGTACAATGACAGGCGGCAGGACAACCTTTTACAATCATGACCAGGTCGGCAAAAAGCTTTTTTCAGAAATAGCGGGACGGCTGCGCATGAGCAGACAGGATACTCTGGGGATTAGCGCGTTGATAGAGATGCATATGCATCCTTTTCATCTGAGCAACGTCAGAAGAGAGAAGCCGCTCAGCCGCAAGGCCCTTTTGAAAATCTGTAAGAGAGCTGGAGATATGCTGCCGGGCCTTTTTCTGCTGGCTATGGCTGACAGCCTGGCAGGTCAGGGAGAGCGTAAACCCGCCGGGATGGAAAAGGATCTGTCTGATCTTTTTGATGAGATTGAAAAAACGAGAGAAGAAAATATTGAGCCGGTACTCCAGGGCAAGCGACTGGTGACGGGGCATGATCTCATCACTCTTTTTCATCTTGCTCCAGGTCCACATTTTAAAGAAATATTTGATGCACTGGAAATTGCTCAGGTTGAAGCAAAAGTAACGAGTCGGGAAGAGGCGTTGTCATGGTTGAAGAGGTACCTTGACACAAGAGCCTCAGACACAATTCCCTACCTTTTTTAACATGGATTTTTCATTGCAATTTGCAGGTAATGTGTCAGTTTGTTTAAACCACTCGGTCTTCTTGTGTAGTTTCCGGGTTAGAGCTTGTCAAAGAATGGTAAATGGGCTAAAAAGTGCGTAAAGTAAGCGATTATTATTCAAAAAAGGCGAAAAAAGATAAATATCCTGCTCGTTCGGTCTATAAACTTGAAGAGGTGCAGAAAAAATACCAGCTGCTACGCCGGGGAGACAGTGTTCTTGATCTTGGCTGCTACCCGGGAAGCTGGTCTCTCTATGCTTCTGAAATTGTAGGCCCGAAAGGAGTCGTGGCTGGTGTGGATCTGCAGCAGGCGGATAAACAGCCTCGTCCTGAAGGTGCGGATATCCATTGGATATGTGAGGATATCTGCAGTACCGAAATGGTTGCTGCGGTGCGGAGGATACGGCCTCGCTTTAAAGTGCTTCTTTCAGATCTTGCCCCGCGAACCACCGGCAGCCGCTGGGCGGATCATCAGCAGTCCATTGAGCTGGCTCGCACAACGCTGAAGCTCGCGGAAACTTTGCTGCTGCCGGGAGGTAACTATCTTGTCAAAGTCTTTCAGGGAGAGGACTTTCCGGTCTTTTTCGCTGAAGTAAAAGAAAAGTTTACCGGTGCAAAAACATTGAAACCACAGAGTTCCAGGACAGAGAGCCGTGAGGTGTTTGTTTTGGGAACAGGATACAGGAATTGATCTTTTAACGTAGCAGGTAGCTGCAGGAGGGCGATTCCGGAGAAACCGAACAAGCAACAGATTGCGTTGCTGACAGAGGGTACTTTAATATAGGGATTACGTATGTCAGGACATTCAAAATGGTCAACAATTAAGAGGAAAAAAGGAGCGATAGACGCCAAGCGCGGTAAAATCTTCACCCGTTTGATTAAAGAGATTACCGTTGCTGCAAGAACAGGCGGGGGAGACCCCGATGGTAATCCGCGTCTGCGTGCGGCCATCGCCACAGCTAAAACGGAGAATATGCCCAAG
>JAZBNU010000095.1:0-9093 GCA_036350815.1 Desulfopila sp. | reverse complement strand
CCCTGTTGAATGCACATATCATACCGGCAACGGCCAGGCTGCCAGATAGACCACCGCAATATAGCGGACTGTCTTTCCTGTACCTACTAAAGCAAAAAAAAGAGGAAAACGCACCTTCATAATACCGGCAATAAAGGTAAGTGCATCACCGCCTACCGGGAGCCAGGCAAAGAGAAGTGACCACACTCCATAGCGTTGAAACCATCGTTGCATGCTTTCCACCTGATGCGTTTTAAAGTAAAACCAGCGTCTGTCCTGATAGTGAAGAAGGAATCGTCCCAGGTACCAGTTTACAGCTGCTCCAAGGGTGTTTCCCAGAGAGGCGACAACAACAAGCAACCATCCAGGTTCTCCTTGTCGTACAAGGGCAAAGAGAACAACTTCAGAGTAAAACGGCAGGATAGTTGCGGCTAGAAAAGCCGAGGAGAAAAGAAAAAAATAGGATAACATAATGCTTCTATGGCCACGCTCTTCAGCGGAGTCGAGCTTCGGCAACCAGCCAGCGGAACAGACGCCGGTGAGAAGAGAGGAACAGCAGGTACTCCGGGTGCCATTGCACACCGATAATAGCCTCTCCATTTATAGCTTCTACAGCTTGAATAATCTGATCATTGTCGACACCTGCCACTCGCAATGGTGCCGCGATTTCAGCTATAGCCTGGTCGTGAAGGCTGTTGACGGATAATTGTTCTTCTTTGACGATTAGTCCAAGAGAACTGGACGTTGTTATATATACCCGCTTGCCGGGAAAAAGGCTTCTGCGATTCGAGGTTTTTTTACGCAGCGCAGCAATAGAGGAGTGGAGCGTTCCTCCCATTACGGTATTGATCAGCTGAAGACCGCGGCAAATACCAAGTAGAGGAAGATGAGTTCGTAATGCATAGTGGATATATTCGATTTCCATGGCATCCCTTTTTCTGTCATAGTGCCCTTTTTCTTTTGGGACATCTCCATACAGCGTGGGATGAATGTCATCTCCTCCGCTGATAATGAGAGCGGAGAGAGTGTTCATATCTGTTGTGTCGCCAACTTGTATTCTGACAGCTTTGCCGCCTGAAAGAAATATGGCCAGTTGAATACATACCCACGACGGCGAAAACCATTTGCTGTTGCCGGTAACTCCGATCAGAGGTCGTGATAGATTTTTTTGAGTGTGCTGTGCCATTTTTTATCAGGAAAAAGAAGACTTTGCTCTTTACTTATGCGGCGGCTTTTGCGAAGTGAATTGAGAGGTTCTTCGTTGGACGCAAGATATTCAACAACACACCAGAGGTTCCAGCAATCACTGAGATACCAGCCTGTTTTGTCAATTTCACAATTGGGCAGTCTGTAATGAAATGTGGGACGTTTACTCGTCAAAGTGTCATTGAGGTTAAAGTTCTTACAATATTCCGGAAACAGATAATACCACAAGGGCAGCATATCCAGGGCCCTGTTTCTCGTTGGATTATGCAACATGTAATCACTGATCATTTCCTGGTATGTTATATCTTTCTGATATTGAAGAACTGTTTCGATGTACTTTTCAGGGTATCCTTTAATATAAGGAGTTACTTTTCGTATCGGGTCAACATGACTTTCTTCAAAGAGCCATTCCTGGGACAAACAGAAGGCCTGTAAATAAGCGGCAATAGTAGCTGCGTCAGATGCTGGAATTTCGGGATTGATATGAACCCCAAAGGCATAGATCAAGCTGTCATCAGTTCCTTTTGCGCCGGCTTGTCGTAACTTCTCCACCATGATATCGAGCAGCTCCAGACTGGTAAAAACCATCGGTGGACATACAACTTCCACAGGTACCACCTGACCAGCAATCCATTTAAGCCAACCCATTAATATATCATGTGATTCATGCCCTTCAGGAAGATCCTGCTCAGATCTGTCTGCTGCAATTTTTTTTCCGAGGTTCCAGTCCAGTTCTATGCTGAAGCTTCCGATCTTCCGGCTACTCACTTCAAATTGAACAGATGATTTCCTTGTTATGACACCACTGAAAACGGAGGCGACAATGTTTGCTGCCTGTTCAATGTCGAGACCGCTGAACTCAAGTTCAAATCCAACTCTGCGTGGCGAGCCTTCAGAATTGAGCAAGTAACGGGGTTGAATATATTGATGTCTCACATCCCAGCTCCAGGACGTTATAAGTAACAATACAGGATCGTGCCTCATGCCATCCGTATATGATATACGTCTATTCTCACCATCACAAGCTCTGTTGAAAACAAATCAATGCATCCTGTATCTCAATTTTGGTAAAAACGCAGAGAGTGTCTTGTGATACACGCTGTATCTTTCATATGAGAATCGGTCACAATGATCAGCGAAAAAAACGGATCGTATCACTTCATGTACTTCGTTTGGTTCGCTTGCAAGCAGAGTGTCAGCCTGTGCTGATGATGTTCATGTTAAACATCGGGAAGATAGTATTTGTATGGGTCTGTCTTTTTTTTTAACAGTGATATTTCTACTTTTGGGTAGATTTGTTCCAGGAGATCTTTTCGAAAAAGGTAGGGACATGGTTTGTCGTAGGGAAAATCCATACACTGTCGAGGTCGTGCTGTATGAATAGAACAGCGCTTGCTGAATAGACCGTCGTGCAGAAAGATGCATGAACCATCTTTCTTTGTCGTAAAGGTGTTTTTTCCCGTAAGGTAGCGTTTTCGTACTTCTCCGTCGCTAATCTGAAAATGACGGCCAATTCGGTTGATATCTTCAGCGAAGACAAACAGGATCGATCCGGGAAGTTTGTAACAGCAGTATCCTGGGCAAAAAGAACAATATGTACTATGATCTATGAAAGAGGAATGCTTAAGCTGACTGGTCATTTTGATGGAATAAAAGATTGAGGTGAATGATGAGGTTGCACCATGTTATACTGCGATCAATTCTTTTGAGCACTGTATTATTTGGTATTCTCTCCGGTTGTTCAAATGAGGAGGTACCCGAGGAGATCACCGTAGGAAGTACTGCTCCCGATTTTGCTATTAAAGACATCGAAGGCAAAATTGTTATTTTGTCGTATTTCGAAAATCAACCGGTTGTGCTGCGGTTTTTTGAAACAGATTGCAAGTATTGCCGTGCTGATACGCCTATAATCAACATCTATTTTGAAAAATATAAAGATCGGGGTTTGAAAGTTTTTTATATAGCCGCCAATCACGAGAGCAAAGATACGGTTTTATCATTTATAAAAGATCTGGATGTCCCATTTCCCATAATTCTGGATAGTGAGGCAAAGGTCGCCGATCTTTATAACGTTCTACTTTATCCTCAAACAATAATGATTGCTCCTGGCAGGAAAATTCTGGCAATAATTCCCGGGGGAGTGGGAGAGGCCGAACTAGATGAAATGGTAGGACCCTATCTGCAGAAGGTGTCTGACATTTCACAATGAGCGGTGCTTTCTCTTTTTTTGGGGGAGGGATTAAAGAGAAAATATTCCATAATCTGTACATTCATTTGAGGCTGTATTGTAGGACATGGCTTTCTTCTAGAGCAAAAAAAGCTTTCCTGTTTTGATGCGGGATTATGATGACTTACGGCAAAACAGCTGATGCTGCGGATGTGATTTTGTTGTGATTTACGCAATAAAATAAAAAGGTTATCATTTATTTTTGCTTACCCTTCTTTTTCTTTCGGATCTATTATATAGTCTGAAATGATGGTTTTGTAAAAGGCACTTGAGTGTTTTTGAGAAGCCTGAGCCGTTCCTGCCAGGCAAGAGTGCTGTTGTAAAATCTCAATGCCTTGATATTAAGGAGAAAAACATGATTCTGTTACAAGGATGGTTACGCTACCCATGTTTTTTCTAGATCTTGAGTTCCGGGGGGTTCTTCCTGGACTGTTTCGTTTCTTAATTGCTTTTTTCGTACTGCAGTATCTTCTCTGTTTTCCTGCCGTAGCGAGTGAAAAGGTGAGGATTGCAGCAATTTTTGCAAAAACAGGAATTGCCGCAGATCACAACAGGTCTCTGCTGAAAATGACTGAACTGGCAGTACAAAATGTCAACCAGGAAGGGGGAGTGCTGGGAAAAGAAATAGAATTACTCGTACTGGATAATGAAAGTACACCCATTGGTTCAGCGTTAGCTGCTCAGCGAGCTGTAGACCTGAACGTTCTGGCAGTGATAGGAGGACATTGGAGCTCTCACTCTCTTGCCATGGCACCGATACTCCAGGAAGCAGCTATTCCTATGATTACCCCCGCATCAACTAATCCTGCTATTACCCTGGAGAGAGACTATATTTTTCGCGTTTGTTTCCTGGATTCTTTTCAGGGCGAGGCAATGGCTCATTTTGCCAGGGAGGACCTGGCGGCTCAGCGGGCAGTTGTACTGCGTAATATTGATGAGCAGTATAGTCTTACGCTCGCCAGGTATTTTACAAAAAGCTTTACAGAGGCAGGCGGAGAAATTGTTGCAGATATTCAGTACCGGGGAGACGCAATCGATTTTTCGAATAGTATTGATGAAATACAGCGTCTTGAGCCGGATGTGATCTACCTCCCAGGATATACGCAGGACAGCGGGCTGTTGATCAAGCAGGCAAGAAAAAATGGAGTTACAGCTGTTTTTCTTGGTGGAGATGCCTGGGACGAGATTGCTTCGCTGGCCGGCATGTCAGTAGATGGCAGCTATCAGACTGCACCCTGGCATCCTATGCTGGCAAACGAGAAAAGCCTGATGCTGCAGGAACTGTACCGTCATGCCTTCGGCACCGACATAATAAATTACTCCAGTCCATTGGCCTATGATGCTGTTATGGTTCTGGTAGCGGCAATGAAACAGTGTCGTTGTTTTGCAAAAGAGAAAATTAAGGCAGCCCTTTTAGCCATGGAGTCATATGATGGTGCAACCGGAATAATCCGGTTTGATGAAAATGGCGATCAACTTAATAAAGATGTGTTGATTCTGCAGTTTAAAGAGAATGTCCCGGTTTTTGTGAAATCCGTAGCACCCTGACTTTTTCTCCCAACATCAAGGCTGGATGCGTCAGTTCATATATGAAATTAAAAAGCCTTTATTCCAGGATTAACGCCGGTCTTTTCATTACCGGCACTCTTGTGATCCTGCTTTTTCTAGCCCTTCTTCAACCTGTGGAAAAGCGCAGGTATCATGATCAGGTCAATACAATCAATTTATTGCTTGATACTGTCTTTAAAGAAGAACACAACAAACTTGCAAATGACCTGTTTGCGCAAAATGATCTTGCCCTTCAAGCAACTCTTGCTGAAATGGAGGAGATGGTTGACGAAATACAGCGAGTTTGTCTCTATGATAAATCTGGTGATATGCTTTTCTGTTCAGGTAACAGATTTTATCATTTCATCAAGCCTGCGGTTGTTCTCAAAGAAACAACACAGCACTATGCTCAGGAGGTGGATACTGGAAACACTACCTATTTTCTTTACCTCAACCATATATCTGTTATCGGAGAAAAAACCGGCTATCTCGCCATTTATTATAATATGGAAAATATTCTCAAGGAGAAGAGTAAGATATTCCTGATCGTTGTTGTGCTTCTTTTTGTCTCCATTTCTATGATGGCTGTTCTGCTGAATATATTTCTTTTTCAATCAGTAATACGACCATTGACCGATCTGCGAAATGGTATGAGACGTGTCGAAAAGGGTGAGTTTGGTGCCACGGTAACTCTTTCCACCGTTGAGGAGGTTCGTGCGATTGACGCTGCTTTTAATGATATGTCTGAAAATCTCTTGCTCCAGAAAGAAGTGATCGACAGACATCAGGAAAATCTGGAAGAACTGGTCAATGAACGGACCAGAGAGCTGCTTGTTGCTAAAGATGTGGCAGAGCGCGCCAACAGAGCCAAAAGTGACTTTCTTGCGAATATGAGTCATGAAATCCGGACACCCATGAATGGAGTTATCGGTTTGACGAGTCTTTTGATGGATACGGATCTCGATGAGTCTCAGAGACATTACGTACAGACACTCCGTACAAGTAGCGAATCGTTGTTGAGAATTATCAATGATATTCTAGATTTTTCAAAGATCGAAGCAGGTAAGATGAAGCTTGAGGTGGTAGCGTTCAATCTTCGACGGCTGCTTGATGATTTTGTAGATATGACTTGTCTTAAGACTGAAGCGAAAGGGTTGGAGTACACCTGCGATGTCGACCCTGATGTTCCTGCGATGCTGGAAGGCGACCCCGGAAGGCTTCGACAGGTGCTTTGGAACCTGACCGGTAATGCGATCAAATTTACTGAAACGGGGAAAATTTTAATTCGGGTTGAAGCGTTGGAGTGTTCTGCTCATGAGACCCAGTTACGTTTCTCCGTTCATGATACAGGTATCGGCATTGCAGATAGAAAGAAAGAGCTCCTTTTCAAAAGCTTTACCCAGGCAGATAGTTCAATTACAAGAAAATATGGCGGCACCGGCCTTGGCCTTGCTATTTCGAAAGAGCTTTGCGCCTTGATGGGGGGAAAAATCGATGTTCGGTCCCAGGAAGGGGAAGGGGCCGAATTCTTTTTTACAGCGCGATTTGGCCTGCAGGAAAACAAAGAGCCTTACCCGGAGTGGTTGAATGGTCTGCAGCAGGCTCGCATCATGGTTCTTGATCCAAACCCTGATGTTTGTAATCTTCTACAAAGGTATTTTGTCTACTGGGGCGCGAGAGTGGTAAGTACTTCGACTGCAGCAACGGCCGTGTCCGGGCTCCGTCAGGCAGCCGAAAGACATGATCCTTACAGGTATGTTTTTATCAGCATGAATCTTGCTGAAAAAGATGGTTTTTTTTGCGGCAACAGTATTTATGCGGATCCGGCAATACCTCCGTTGCAGATGGTACTCATACATAATTCTGCCTACAGGGATAAAGTTAGAGGGTTTATCAGCATGCGTTTCTCTTCGTTTTTGCAGAAACCAATACGCCATTATGCCCTCATCGAATGTATGAGTAGACTCATGCTTGGTAAAAAAACACCCAATAACCGTTTTCAGGAACGGTGCATTACTAAACATATCGGAAAAAATGCGCATATTCTGCTGGCTGAGGATAATAGCATTAATCAACAGGTTGTCGTTGCTATTCTCTATAAAATGGGCTACAGCCATGTTGATGTGGTTGAAAATGGCAGAGAGGCTATTGAGGCGTTGAAAGGAAAGTTTTACCATCTTGTTCTTATGGATGTTCAAATGCCGGAGGTTGATGGAATTGAGGCCACAAGACATATTCGCCGATATATTCAAAATGCAAAGGGTGCTGAAGTACCAATCATTGCTTTGACGGCTTACGCAATGGAAGGGGATAAAGAACGATGTCTGGCTGCAGGAATGAACGACTATGTTGCTAAGCCTGTATCGCCGGAATCTCTAGCAGGTATTTTGGAAAAATATTTGAGTCTTACTGAAGAAACAAGAGAAGCAAGGATGAAGAATGAATCTCCAAACACTATAAAGAACGAAAGCAGGACTGAGCTGCCGGTCTTTCATGCGGTCGAGCTTGAGCGTCGGGTTCTTGGGGATCGGGCACTGGCGAAAACAATTGCCGGTGAGTTCGCTAAAGATATGGCGGGACAACTTGAATATTTGCAATCCTGTATACTTTCAAAGGATATAGATCGAGTCCGGAAGCAGGTTCACAAGATGAAAGGCGCAGTCGCAAATGTCGGCGCATCTCAGATGCGACAAATTCTCCTGGATATGGAGGACACTTTAACAGGCAGTGAAATGGCGGAAGATTTTAATCAATATAGTAAAATTCTCGAGGAGTGTTTTGACACTGTCAGGGCAGCAATACATGACTATATTGCTGCACCCTGAAAAAATGTCCGGTTTGCACTGCAAAGATCAGATATGAAGCAGAGTCCGGTTTGTCCACTGCAGTGGACGAAAAATAAGCCTTGCCGGCCCGTTAGAGTACAGGGGTGATATTAGTCCTCTTATTTCAAGGCAAAGATAGTCATGCCTTTCTCGATATTTCCCTGGCTGGATTCCACGGCACAGTAAGCAATTTTTTCTTTAACCGAAGTGACTGTCAGCGTGGCGATTTGAGTCATGTCCCGGTCAAGAACCTCGCCGGTATCGGGATCAATCAGCTCTTCTATGCTGCCTACGGAAAATCGTGTGCCGACCTGGACACCGTCACGACTGCCCCGATTAACAATGATTTTTCCGTCTTTTACCAGGATAACAGTACCTTCCCATGGAATACTGTCGAGCTGGCCAATGAGAAAGACGATAGCCTGTGCGATGGCGTCTTCAGCAGCCTTCTGTACGTTATCTTTTTCTCCAGCGCCGAAATTGGCACCGATTCCCGGAAATACTCTTCCTCCTACGGAAAAACCTTTGTTGGTCGATTTCCCGGTTACTTTTTGTGAGGCTTTGACCTGACCGGTTTCGGAGTCGACCAGATAAATGGTTATATCCATTTCAGAATGTCCCATGTCGCCGCCAACCCGAACGCCGAAAAGGTTTACGCCTCCACCTTTACTGCCTGTGTCCTGAACATTGGTAATGGAGCCTCGTACCAGGAGTTGTGCCGGGGTCATTCTTCCTATCTTTGGTGTTTTCTTCCCTCCGGCGGTGCGCCCGCTGGCAGCAAAATCCTGTTCCTGCATAGCCTCCTGACGCATCTCGCTATCGCCTAAAACGATAAACCATCCTGACTGATGGAGGAGGTCCGTCATGGCCGTTGTAAATCCATCCCCTACGGTCCATTGTCCTCTCCAGCTTGACTCATTTGCAAATTTAGTAACTGTAATTGAATATTTAAGGTTTCCGGGAGGCGGTTCCGGGATATCGGTAGCGGCCGCGATACTCGTGGTGAGAAAGAGCAGTATTATGATAAGGCTTATATAAAAAATGTTTTTTCGCTGCATGGTTTCCTCTCTAGAGATTTTAAAGGAAAAAGAAAATCTTATGTAGTTACAAATACAATAGTAAGGGTTTATACCTTCAGATTCCAGTGGAAAAAGAGTATCCCTCAGTTAAAAGGGTTTCTGGAACTGCACAGTGCATGATCAGTTCCAGCGTATCCCAAGTATTGAGTATACTATGGATCTAACACACTTTTCAAGGTTCTTCCAATTCGATATCGTCTTACATACAAAACTCAGCCATGATCTCTTT
>JAZBNU010000094.1:0-6210 GCA_036350815.1 Desulfopila sp. | reverse complement strand
CCAGTTGGAGGGGCTCTATTGCAAAAACAGGAAAAAAGACAGAATTACCCCTCTGCTGCATTTAGACGCAACAGATGTCTGGAGCAGCGAAACAGAAGGAGAATCTTCTGCCTGGGGGTTCAATTTCATCCCCGGTAACTCTTTCAAGACCTACCGGACTTTCAAGCGAAGATTCAGAGCTCTCGCGGTTCGAAAAAAACCTGTCTATCGATGAATCGACGCACCATGCCGACTCTGTGCCCCAAAAAGGTTCAGTCCGGCAAAAATGTGGGGAAGACAAGTCCCGTGATGTTATGCTGCATCATCGGGAAGATGAGTCATTCATCAGTATAGATCATTTTTCTGGTCATACCACCGTCGACAATAAACTGCTGGGCAGTGATGAAGCCGGCTTCATCCGAAAGAAGAAAGGCTGTCAAAGAAGCAATATCAGCTGCCCGCCCGACCCGGCCGACGGGATGCTGCTCATGATCCTTTTGGGAAAGTCTCACTTGCCTGGCAACAGCTTTTTTGCGCAAATTACTCACATCTATCCATCCTGGAAGAATAGTATTGACCCGCACATGACTTCCCAAACTTATGGCCATAGCGTGACTGAGAGAAACCAGCCCTCCCTTGGAAGCTGCATACGCTTCAGTATCGGCTTCCGACTGGATGGCCCGGGTTGAGGCTATATTCACAACAGCACCTCGCTGGGTAATCAGGTGAGAGGCGGCATGTTTCACCATAAGAAAAGCACTGGTCAGATTGGTACGCAGCATTTTTTCCCAGTCGTCTAGCGAAAGCTCCATCAGTGGAGTATTCCCAGGGTGAGCGATTGCCGCATTATTCACCAGGCCGTCCAGTCGACCGCAAAAACGGACAGCTGCAGCCACAGCCTGCTTCACCTGTTGTTCGTCGCCAACATCAGCCGGAACATAGAGAAGCCGGTCCGGCCGGGACAGCTCTCCTGCCAGTTCTTCCCCGGCCTCATGGTCGATATCTGCAACGACCACCAGGCACTCCGCCCCCAACAGATATTCGACAATACCACGCCCGATTCCCTGGGCACCGCCAGTGACCAGCACCGCTTTTCCACGGACATCTACCATACTGTTCCCTTTGCAACAGATCTACCCGGATTTCTCGTGAAGATCTAGTTTACACCCAGCGTATTTGTGTCACTCCGGCTGGAGAAAAATCCTGATTAGAACCTCAGTTTCAACTGCTCAGTAGTCGCTTAATCAATCCTGATTACGTACGAAGCTCAGCTAAATCGCATGCGCTGCCAGTGACTCCGTAGCTAGGGGACTGATTTTATTTTTCTTCTTCGAATACGGGAAACAGATTTATTTTCACAAAACAACGTGAAAAAAGGTAAGCGCAGACTCCGATCTGTCTCCCGAATAAAAAGATCATAGCTGAGGATTATACGTAATCAGTTTATCAATTGCATTTTTCCGCGTTACTTTACAATCCCTTTATGCAATCTCCAAGTTAACAATATTTTCGGCGGAGCAGACGAGCCGCCTCTACTATGGCACAGAGTTTTCGGTAAGCCACTTCTTCAACATTGACAGATCGTGAAGCAAAGCAGCCAAAGCCGCAGTCAGTGTTTAAAAAAAGCTGGGACGGTCGGTAGTACTCCAAAGCCTTTTCGGCTTTGCCGACAATGTACTCGCTGCTTTCGACCTCATCTGTTCGAGGGTTTACAACTCCTAAGCCAAGTTCACGGTCATTGAGGGTGTTGCCGACAACATCGATGTCTCCAGCACGAGGGGTGGCATATTCGAGGACAAACTGCTGAATTTTCATACGTTGCAAAGCCGGTAGCAAACCGGCATAGTCACCCTTGAGAAGCACATCTTCCTGTTTACTCCAGTTCCCCCTGCAGATATGCACACCGATGCGGACCCCGGTAATGTCCTTGGTGACCCTGTTAATCAGATCTGCTGCAAAGGTCAGCTCTTTACCCGCATCACGGCGGGTGGCCAGAGTGGCTCACATGAAAGTACGACGTTCACATTCCTCCGACATTATGATTTCCGTCAACACCGGTTCATCGAACTGAACGAAATCGCAACCGGCATCTCTCAGGTCAATAAGTTCCTGCCGCAATATCTTGACAATGTCATCCGCCATCTTTTTATGATTGCGATAGGCCTTTCGCGTCAAGGCACCCACCCACATCGATCTGGTGAGCAGATATGGTCCGGGCAGGGTAATTTTGACAGGCTTGTCAGTCAGACTGCGAAGAAAATGATAATCTTCCAGCGCCAGGGGCTCTCGGCGGGACAGGCGTTCGATGCAGGTAGGATTTTTCACGGCCGATGCAGGCATATCCATGGTACGCAGCATTTCCTCAAACTCCGCTTTATCCTCAACATAATCAAGCATATCGGCCAGAGACATCAACTTTGTTCCTGCAACTTTGTCGGTGATGAAAGCATAAAAGCTCTCCCGGCGATGTTCACCATCAACGACTATATCAAGCCCTGCTTTCTCCTGGAGCATTACGGTGCGGCGAATCTCCTCTTCAGCCACACCTGTGAAATCACTGCGCGACACCGTTCCCTTCTGATAGCCCCGCAATGCCTTGAGTAGATGCCTTGAACGAGGCCATGAGCCTACCTGGGTTGTTAAAAAACACTCGTTATCATTCATATTACTATACCATCACCAGGGCAGTATTCAGCCTGACGGCTTTCGCAAGAGTCGCCGCTAGAGGTGAGCGAGCGACAGTGCTCCGCCAGGCGTCCCTCACTTTTTTTTCATCTTCGAAGGTTGACGCAAAACATTTGATATGGATTTCCTGTATAGACGGATCACCTTCCTCCAATCCCAAATGTGCCAGGATATTGTCGAGAGAACCACTCAGGGAGATTTCAATATCATCAACTTCAAGGTTATTCCTGGCGCATTCAGTGGCAAAGGCGGTACTGAGAGAGCCCGCCAATGCACCGAAGAGATATTCGAGCCCGCAGGGATTTTTATCTTTTTCCTCAAAACTGGCGGGCTGCCCCACCGCAAAAGAAAAATTCCGGCAGTAAATGGTCGACTGCAGGTGTCCGGTGGAGCGTGCCCGCAAACGCCATTCATATTTTTTGGCCTCCTGCAGGTCCTTTTGCAACGCCGCCTCCTCCTGCTTCACACCACTGCCACGCCTGACAAAATAGCACCTATACCCTTCACCGGCACGTTGTCCCAGATATTCGTGCCCGGCCATTCGACACCAGGGCGGAAGATCATCGGCAACAGTAGGCTCCCGACTGCGCATCTCCAGGATTCCCCCAACCGGTGTTTGCATCATATGCTCCCGGATCAGGAGAATCAGCCCCGAACCACAATCCAGATCCCCACCATCAAAAACCGTATCGGCCTGCAATGCATCGATATCATTTGTCACGTATTATTTTTCCTCCAGGATGATTCTTGCGTATCTCTATAACGCTCAGGCGGTATCTTGTTCAGTCCATAAAGGACGATATTGAGAAGAAGGATACCCTATCAGTACGCCGCGGAAGGCGAGCCGGAAGAGAGCCATTCAACCAATGCTGCGCCACCGGCCGGAGTTGCACCTTTTATTAGATTTTCTTCCGCAATGCCGCGTTTTTTCATACAGGGGGTGCATACATATATCTTCCCTCCTGCCTTGATAAACTTGTCGACCAGGTCTTTAAGGGGAGCAAAAGGAGCGCCTTCATCAATTTTGGCCATTTCTTCGGGCACTGCGCACCAGACACCGTCTGAGCTGAGAAAGACCATGGTCTCTTTCTCGCTGCCCTGGGCCGCATTGGCGACAACAAACCCCAGCGTTGCTTTATCGGGATCAGTTTTGCAATGAGTGATAGTCACACAGAAGGTATTCGACATGGTATTAACTCCTTACTAAATGAGGTTTGAGGATTATCAGGTAATAGGGGTGCTGCATGCCGATCAGTCTGTTTTTCGTCATTCGGCACCAGGCAGGTAGTTCCACAGGTGCGCCGGGATCACGACTGATAACAAGAATTCTATGGCCCGGCTGCTGGTCACGGATATACAGATGAAGATTGACAATAACCCTGCCACAGGTCTCTTCCCCTCCGTCAAACTCATCATCAAACTCCCAATCAGGATGATTTTCAGCCATATCTCCAGCTCACCATGTTTCAGAGAAAGATCTCAGCACTAAAGCGCTTTACCGTTCATAAAATTGGCCGCTCTTTCCATTACCATGACATAATGTTGTAATGGTACTACACAATGGTACCATATCGCACTTTCTACCGAAGTTTGACCTGAAGAACAAATAGTTATTACTTATGTAAAAGGCCAGAGAGATAGGGATGCCCTATAGTGAAAATAAACATCACAGAACAGACACATCGGAAAATGGAAATTGGGCTGGCCAGCTCGCTGCTTCAACACTGTTGTGAAAAAAGCAGCGAGTGGAAGACTTTTGGAGTCAGCAGCCGCAGCCGCTTGAACCGCAGGAACCGGAACTGCAGCCCCCTCCTCCAGGCAATGGATTCTCGCTGCTTATGCTGAAACCCGACCTGCTGCCGGCATCAACAAAATCAACGACAATATTACCACATTGACTCAATAGCTCTTTGTCGATAAGAACCGTTACCTTTGCCAGGCTGGTGACCTCATCGTCATCTTTTTTTTCATCAAGCGCCAAGCCTAATGCCGGGCCGGAGCAACCACCCTGCATCATCATGACCCGCAACGATGAAGTAATATTATTTTGATCTAAATATTCCGCCAGTTTTTCTTGTGCTGAATCAGTAACTTCTACCATATTGTCATCCTTGGTTGTTGTGTTCGCGACATGAACCCTAGAGCCGTTAAGACCAACCTTTCAGGCATAGTATCTCACCGAAAAGGCCGATATAAACAACAGCAAACGAGCACCTTCTTTTACCAAACCTTTAACAATGGCGCAAATCCAAGTCAAGACGGCTTTTTCGATGGCTTCGGCAATGTGGATAGAAATTCCTAATGGCTGGTTTCCGGCAGGAAAAGGATATCGCTCTTCTGCAAGGGGACCTTGAGCGACGTAGAATCAGATGCTAAATACCCTGCAAAACCGCCTTCCCTCAAGGGAAGGCGGTTTTTTTTATCTCACACCTTGAAGCTACCGACGATCTCGCTCAGTTCTCTGGAACGCTGGAGCAGGTCCTCGGCACTCTGTTTGACATCGTTGCTGCCATCGGAAATTGTTTTTGCAGCGTTGGACACCTCGGTTATATCCCGTGTAATATCAGCGGCCACCGTCGAGCTCTGATTGACGTTTTCATTCACCTCCTGGATGCCCTGGCTGGCCTGCGCAATATTGTTGGCAATCTCCTGGGTTGCAGCTGTCTGCTCTTCAACTGCCGTTGCAATGGTACCGACAATGTCATTCACTCCGCCGATGATTTTTGAAATCTGCTCTATTTCCTCTTCGGTGGATTTCGATGTAGTCTGCACATCATCGATCAGATTTTTAATATCAAGAGTTGCTTCAGCAGTCTGTTTGGCAAGCTCCTTGATTTCGTTGGCGACAACGGCAAAACCCTTGCCCGCTTCACCGGCTCGGGCGGCTTCAATTGTTGCATTCAAGGCCAGCAGGTTGGTCTGTTCCGATATCTCGGTGATTGCTTCAGTCACCTTACCGATTTTATCAGCTGCCTGTCTCAACTCGTTCATCCGCTCATAGGCACTGCCGGCCTGCCCAACAGCCTGGGATGAAACACTGCGGGCCTTTTCAGCATTCTCGGCAATTTCGTTAATGGTGGAACTCATCTGCTCAGCTGCTGTGGCAACCATGGAGGCGTTGGTGGCCGATTCTTCCATGGCCGCCGCAACGGTATTGAGATTTGCACTCATCTCCTCAGAGGCTGCCGCCACATTTGAAGAACGTTGCGAGGTATCCTCCGCGCTTGAGAGAAGGTTTTGCGAAATATCAGAAAGCTGGGTTGAGCTGGATCCGACCGCAGAAGAATTCAGCGCGATCTGTTTAATAATGCCCTGCAGCTTTTCAATAAAGGTATTGAACCATCCCGCCATCTCGCCGACTTCGTCTTTTGAACGAACCACAAGCCTTTTAGTTAGATCACCTTCACCCTGAGCAATATCTTTCAACCCTGCCACAGCATCGTTAATCGGCCCTGTAATATTTTTTGCCGAAAAATAGATAAGTACCCCGACAATCACCATGGCGGCAACAATCGTCACTATAAGACTGTTACGGATGATCCGTGG
>JAZBNU010000093.1:0-2838 GCA_036350815.1 Desulfopila sp. | reverse complement strand
GGCCAAGATGCCTATCGTAAAAGAGACGCTGTTGTCGAGCCTGCTGGCGTATCCGGAAATGCTTCTTCATTTCCTGAGAGATCCAAACATTACAGACAAATCCGAGCTCATTAATATAGCGGCTGATCTCAAATTTGACGCAGCAACTTCCGTGCTCCTGGAGTTGATAGATGGTGCCACCAATGAAGCAGTGATTCACCGCATCATCGAAGCCCTTGGTCAAATAGGTGACCCCGAGGCGACAAACACCTTGACTGACTTTCTCTATGCCGCCAATAGAGAGCTTATTATGGCCGCGGTGCAGTCTCTAGGTATGGTGGGGACTCCGACAGCCATGCACAGGCTTGCCGAACGTATGGGTACGGATAACGAGATTGATTTTCTGATTCTGTCGATATTTGCAGATGTACAGGATCAGGTTTCGCTGGATAAGTTGAATGAAACATTGGCTTCTCATTACGCGCATATGCGTACTTTTGCCAAAAAAGAGCTTGTCAAAATAGGGCCGAAAGTTGTTCCTTTCCTTATCGAAAACCTCAACAGAAGGGATCCGGATTTTCTGATTCACACACTTAATGTTCTGGGAGATATAGGTGATGAATCGGCTGTTGTGCCTATTCGTAAATTACTGCAAAGTGAACCTAAAAGTGCCAATGTCCGTTTCGCTGCCTATGAGGCTCTGGCACTGTTGCCGCTCAGGAAAGGAGCCTACACTCTGACCGCCGGGTTGTCCGATCCGGAAGACCATGTCTGCGTTGCCGCAGCAAGAGCAATAGAGCGGAATTTTTCCGATATTCTCGCGGCTGGCATTAAAAATCTTCTGCGTCGTCAGGATGATGAGGCACGTCATATTACTAAAATTATACTCAATGCTCAGGTCGACAAAATCTTTCTCAGTCTGGCGGGGGAAGATTTTTTTGAAGAACTGGCCTTGATTTATTTTCCCCATACACATAAAGATATTCGCAATCACTATTATAACTTGCTTTTAAAAAACGGCTTTACTGAATTTTCCCGAAAAATAACGGCGGACGAAGTAGACAAGGATAAACAGAAAGTCGTTGCGGTAGATGATTCAAGAATGATATTGAATATTTATAAGGCAACTCTTCACGAACTGGGCTACGAACCGGTGGTTTTCGAATTTCCTGCATCAGCCCTTGAGTGGCTCAGGCAGGAGAAGCCTTTAGTGGTTCTCACAGACCTTAATATGCCGGATATTACCGGAGTTGAACTGGCCGGAGAAATTCGAAAGATTTACAGCAAGGATGAGCTGCCGGTTATAATGGTGACCACGCAGAATGAAGCCAACGATAACGAGGCTGCCACACAAGCGGGAGTTGATCGGATCATCCATAAACCTTTTAATGCCCAGTCATTGAAAGACGCCATGGATGAGTTTATTGGATAGAAGATATTGTTTCCAGTTCATGAAAACAAAATCCGACGTCTTCAGGGCGGTGCGCATCGGATGAAGCTGAAAGAGGAATTCCTTTGTGTATTGCTTTTTGTACTATTTTACGGCTGGGAAAGACTTCACCTCGGATAGCGATTCCGGAAGTGTTGACTTCGATGGACATGCCCCTCTCTTTCACTTTGTCCAACAGTTCCTCAATCAGATGCCAGGGTGGTTCGAGGAGGTGTCTTGAGGGATAATGCCGCAATACGGCGTCAATATGGCAAACGACCGTGCCCGGCAGTGTTTCTACTCCTTTGATGAGATGAGTATAGTAGGCCTCTTCGATAGCGGCTGCTTTCTTCAGGGATAAATTACTGATTCTGGGTTCGTTTCTGCCGACGAGGTTTAAATGATGTTCTTCCTGATGGAGACGATGAAAGTGGTATGAGATACCAATGCGGTCCCATTGTCTTGCGGCTAGACGCTGTTGCAGTGTAGTGATTGATTGAGGGTTAAAGCCGACTTCGACGCCCAGTCCTATGGAAATACTGGCGGAATATTTTTCCCGTAGCCTTTCCCCTTCTGCAAAATAGATATCAAAATCGTTTTCGGTGAGCCAGGTAATTCTTGGTGAAACTATTCCTTCCTCCATATGTTCAAGGAAGCAGATATGCGAGAGGTTCTTGCTGATAGCGGCAAGGACATATTCCTCCATCTCGCCTACAGCATGATGACACAATGTCGTATGGACATGACCGTCGGAACTGCTATCTATCAGCACGGGATCTTCCTTGATTGGTGAATTTCCATAGACGGTATTTTTCTGCTGCCGTTCCACTATTTGCAAGTGAGCTGACATTCACAAAAGGTGTCCACCTGCGACAATCGTATGATCGTCCTGGGTTGAAGCGGGCGCGCTAAGCTCAATGTCTTTTTCATTATAAAAAAAACAGCAGTTAAGGATAGTTATATGTGGTATCAGGCGTTTCCTTTCGGGAAAAAATGCAGGACACCATCAATGTCGGAAGTGTCACAGACGTGTCCATATTCCAGTTCGAAATCAAGATAGTCTTGAATTCCCTCTGTTTTCAGAGAAAGCGTCTGTCCATTCGGCAGATGGTATATAATGGTCTGTACGGCGGAAAAATCAAATGGTGTATGAAACAATTTCATTCTGTGAACCTTGAAAAAAAAACATTAAAAACATATGAGACACAATGAAGCATATACGCATTTTATGGAGTTTGTGCAACAAATAACGTAACCGGAGCAGGGCAGCAATAACGAATTCTTAAGCCTCCATTCCGGAAGGCTGTTGTTTGGATTTTCAGTTAACTCTTCGAAGTCGTATCGTCTCCCTTTTCTGCAGAGCTATCTGTTTTACACTATTTGGATATTCCCTGTGATGCCTCTCGAGTTTCTCAGGGACGTTCATCCTG
>JAZBNU010000092.1:0-3730 GCA_036350815.1 Desulfopila sp. | reverse complement strand
GGATAGATTTTTAAAAGTCGACCAGTTCCACGTCAAAAACCATGGTGGCGTTTGGCGGAATCGGCCCGCGCCCGGCAGGTCCGTAGCCTAAATGGGATGGTATGATAAGGACACGTTTTTCTCCTTTCTTCATATCAAGAAACGCTTCATCCCAGCCTTTGATCACTCTTCCCGCTCCTACCGGAAACTCTATAGGCTGACCCCGATCATACGAGGAGTCAAATTTGGTACCATCCAGCAGCTTTCCAGTGTAGTGAGCCTTGACTGCTGTTCCCTTTGCTGGTGTAGCATCACCAGAGCCTTCGGCAACAACAACATATTTCAAACCAGAGGCAGTTGAAATTGCCTCGGGCCATCGGCTTTCAATTTCTTTTTTAACTGCATCCAGCGCAGCAGCTTCCTTCTCTCTGGCGCGCTGGTCTATTGAGTCAAGCAAGGCGTCAAAGGCAGCCTGGTCGCTCTTGAATTCAGTTGCCTTGTCGCCAACCCGGATAATTGAAATGGTGTTGATTGTGTCACCACCCTCTATCTTGTCGACAACATCCTGTCCTTTGACAACATGGCCGAAAACTGTGTGTTTTCCATCCAGCCATGGTGTGGCGACGTGCGTGATGAAAAACTGGCTGCCGTTGGTTCCCGGGCCGGCGTTTGCCATCGAAAGAACTCCAGGACCGGTATGTTTAAGGCTCGGATCAATCTCATCAGGGAATGTATAGCCGGGACCGCCGGTACCTGTTCCTAAAGGGCATCCTCCCTGGATCATAAAATCTGGAATTACTCTGTGGAAAGTTAGACCATCGTAGAATTTATGGCCGGTGGTCCCGGGACCTCCCCCCAGTTCTTTGGTGCCTTCAGCAAGGCCAACAAAATTTGCCACTGTAAGTGGCGTTTTTTCAAATTCGAGGGAGCAGAGTATCTCACCTTTGCTCGTGTCAAACCTTGCATACATGCCGTTTTTTAATTGTGTTTCAGCCATTACCATATCTCCTGATAGAATGAACAAAAAAAAGCTAAATGTTGATAAAAGTATCTTTGCAAACATAAATCCTCCGTATCCATGGGGATAGCCTGTACAAACGTGCTGTATAAACACGACAATGACGCCATTGTAATCATTTCAGAATGGATTACCAGACTTTATTGTAATGAAACTGCAGGCATGATCTCTACAGGCCTGTTTTACATTGACGGAGGGTATAATTATGAGTTTATTAACCCAGGTTTCCTGAGTGGGAGGGGATGGGTTTTTCCCCGATGTCATTGTCTTTGTTGTGAGAACCTGCCGTGTTGAAAATATATCGATTTCTTGTTGCTCTGTTTTTCTACGGTACTCTTCCAGTGCTGTTGCTGGCTGTCTTTATTACAGGCAGAAACCGTTCTGGGCTTGGTGAGCGCTTCGGGACATACGCGCCGGTGCAAAGAGAAAAGCATGCCGGCCCAACCATCTGGGTTCACGCTGCATCAGTTGGGGAGGTAAAGGCAGCGGGTTTGATTATCGCTGAACTCAAAAATACTCTCAAAGACGCCAGAATTGTTGTGACTACCATGACGACTCATGGCAGAACCATGGCCAGAAAGCGTCTGGGTGATGTAGCTGCCTGTTATCTCGCTCCGCTGGATGTTCCCGGAATTGTAGAAAGAGCAATACAAAAAATTAACCCCGATATGTATATCTGTATCGAGACGGAATTGTGGCCTGTCCTGCTTAACTCTCTGGCGCAGAGCGGAACACGTCTGTACCTGCTGAATGGTAGAATATCCTCCGGGGCGTACCATAAATACCGCCGGATCGGGAGACTGCTGCGTCATACCTTGCGGCAATTTGAAAAAATCGTTGTTATCTCGGCAAGAGACAGGGTCCGATATGTCGAACTTGGTGCCAGAGAACACTCCGTCACCGTGGAGGGGAACGTAAAGTATGATCTGGTCCTGCCTGAAAGTAAGGAAAAGATGCTGCAGTTCTATCGCAGTCTCCTGCATATCGGTAAAACGGAAGTGTTTGTTGCCGGATCAACCCACGATGATGAGGAGAAACGCCTCTTAGAACTTTACGATCGGCTGGCAAAAGACGGTAATATTCTGTTTATCATTGCCCCTCGCCATGTGGAGCGCATCGCCGAGATAGAAAAGATGCTCAAAAGGGAAAAGAAGGCATACCAGCTCTATAGCAATATAGAGAGAGGTGTGGAATCACGTCGGGAGTCATTGCTCCTTGTTGATACCATGGGAGAGCTGGCCGGCCTTTACGGTGTCGCTGACTACATCTTTTGTGGGGGAAGCCTGGTAAACAAGGGCGGTCATAATCTTATGGAAGCGGCTCTATGGAACAAAATAGTTTTTTATGGTCCTTCCATAGATGATTTTCACGACGCGGCGGAGCTGCTCCGGGAGGGGGCTGCCGGATATCAGGTTGAGTCAATGGAAGAAGTGGAAGAGCATATCTCTTTTTTCAGGAGAAATCCGGAAGACTATCGGAAAGGCTGCCAGAGGGCCGGCCGGATTGCCGCAGCACAAAAAGGATGTTCGAAGCGCCAGGTTGCCATTATAATTGAGGCGGAATCGTGCTGAGCTACTTTTTTTGAGGTACCTTGTTTCTCAAGCTTATCCGCTCCACTACACTCTGATAATACTGGTCTTGCTGGGCGATATTGGCCGGCCTGGACCTGCGGGCATCGACTTTCATGAGCAGCACATCCAGCTTTTTCATCTGCCGCAACCGTTCGTGTTCATCTTCAGTGGCGGCGATAAGTTCCTCCAGGCGGTGTATCTCCTTTCTCTCTTCTATTTCCGGAGGAAGGTAGCCGCTGTTTTTCAATATTTTATATGCCATTTTCAGATCATCAGGAATATGTCGATCATCTTCAAGCGGCAGAGGTTTGTTTTTCCATTTCTCAGAGGTGAAAGAACGTGTTTTCATTGCCTCGAGAATTTTTTGTTCAGCTATCCGTGCCAGTGAATCCACGCCACTCTCCTGGTTTTTGGTTTATCGGTGAGGATTGAGAGGGGGAGAAAGCTCAATTCTATAGTGATGCCTGCTCGTTTGATCCTGATCTGTTGTCCTGTTTACCTCGATTTCGACCACCTCTCCTGGAGTCGCCCCAAGCAAAGCAATTCGTATGTCCGAGAGTGTCTGTATATTGTCGCCATTTATGGAGACGATTCTGTCTCCGGCTTTCAGTCCTGAGGTAAAGGCCTTACTCTCTTTGACCAGGCCGGTTATTTCCAGATAAGTATCGTCATTTTTCGTTTTTTCTTCAAGAGAAATACCAATTCTGCCGGCAGGCGGGAGAGGGGCGGCATCCGAGGAGAAGAAAAAATCCGCTACGGTTTCTTCAGAAGCGGAAAAGTGATCCCGGGTAAGAACAACTTTCTGCTCGACCGTGTATCTACGCTGCACGCGAGGAGGAATGCCGCTGTCCTTTCTGACATGCTGGGCACCGGCGAGCACAAGAAGCTGTGTATTGGGGTTTTTACGGATAAATTCGACAATATTTTCCGCCATTGCTTCGTCCCATACTGCCTGTGCCTGGATAAAAGTGTGTACATTGCCTTTGTCGTGTCTGTTTGGTGGATGAAAGTCATAGATCGTTGTGAGCCTTTCTCGGTAACCAGGGAGACTGAGGTCCCTTTCCTGAGGCAGATCAAGGCGTTGTTTCTCGCTCAGTATGTCGGCTGAGCCGGTCTCGGAAATGGCACTGACGATGGCTTTATCAATATTTAAAGCCACAAG
>JAZBNU010000091.1:0-7560 GCA_036350815.1 Desulfopila sp. | reverse complement strand
TATTATCGTCTCCGGAATTGATGAGTTGCGCCATATGGAAGAAAACCTGATGAAACCCGCCAACCTTTTCGGGTAAGTTAGTGGGTAGATCTTCATTTCAGCCACCCAGCCTGCATCCTGGAAAGACTCTTCTGCACAGGATCGCAGGTTGACGCAGCGCAGCCCAACACCACACCCCAAACACAAAGAGGGATCCGGCAATTGCCGTAATCCCTCCTGTCACATACACTCAATCCCAGAAGCCGGTACATCCTGCTGGTACTAGCGCCCTCTGCAAAAGCCATCAGCTACGAGGTACTACGATATCTTACCATGGCATTTCTTGTATTTTTTCCCGGAACCGCATGGACAAGGATCATTTCGCCCTATTTTATCCCCATCCCGCTTGATGGTATGCGGTTCATTGCTCTCCGCCCCAGCCGGGCCTTTGTTCAGACGCATCTGCTGCTCTTTCTTACGACGCTGTTCTTCCTCAAACTTCTCCACATCCTGTTCCTGAACAACACGGACCCGCATTAACGTTGAAATCGTCTGCACCTTCACTGTTTCAATCATGGTGTGAAAAAGATCAAAACCCTCTTTTTTATACTCATCCAGAGGATTCTTCTGGCCATAGCCACGCAGACCAATACCCTCTTTGAGGTGATCCATGGAAAGCAGGTGGTCTTTCCAGTGATTGTCCACCATCTGCAAGAGAATAACCCTTTCGAGGTGACGCTGTGCCTCAGGACTGTTCCGCTCTTCCTGGGCCGCATAGGCTCTTCCCACCAGGTCAGCTATTCTGTCGCGGAACAATTCTCGGTTGAGATCCTTTCTATCGTCATCAGTCCAGTTGGGCTGGATATGGAAATACTCCATCATCCGCTCCTCAAAGCCATCCCAGTTCCAGTCCTCTGATTCAAGTTTGTCCTGAGCAAATTCGGCGATAACATTATCGATAAGCTCATCGCGCATGTCAGCCACCACCTCGGCCACGTTGTCACTGCCGAGAACCTCACGGCGCTGCTGGTAAATAACCTCTCGCTGCTTGTTCATGACGTCGTCATACTCAAGCAGATGCTTTCGAATATCAAAGTTATGGCCTTCAACTTTCTTCTGCGCGTTTTCAATGGCCTTGCTGATCATGGCATGCTCGATAGGCTCATCTTCTTCCATTCCCAGCTTATCCATGATTCCGGAGATCTTTCCGGAACCGAAAATACGCAGCAGATCATCCTCCAGCGAGAGAAAAAATCGGGAAGAACCGGGATCACCCTGCCTGCCCGATCGGCCACGCAGCTGGTTGTCGATCCTTCTTGACTCATGCCGTGATGTACCGAGAATATGCAGCCCGCCGACATCCGTCACACCTTCGCCCAGCTTGATATCGGTACCCCGGCCTGCCATGTTGGTGGCAATGGTCACCTTGCCTTTCTGGCCGGCGTGTGCGATGATCTCTGCCTCACGCTCATGGTGCTTGGCATTGAGTACCTCGTGAGGAACACCTTCCTTCTTCAGTATCGCGGAAATCTTTTCCGATACATCAATGGAAATCGTTCCGACAAGGACTGGCTGCCCCGCCTTATGCTTCTCGGTAATTTCTCTGATAATGGCCCGATACTTGGCCTTCTCGTTTTTGTAGATCACATCGGCATAGTCAATGCGGATCATTTCCATATTCGTCGGAATTATGGAAACATCAAGATTATAGATTTTTTTAAATTCAGCCGCTTCTGTATCTGCAGTACCGGTCATACCGGCAAGCTTGGCATACATTCTGAAATAGTTCTGAAAGGTGATTGAAGCATAGGTCTGGTTTTCTCTCTCAATCTTGACCTTCTCTTTTGCCTCCAGAGCCTGATGCAGGCCATCGCTGTATCTCCGCCCTTCCATGGTGCGGCCGGTGAACTCATCTACAATAACGACCTGACCGTCTTTGACGATATAGTCGACATCCTTCTTAAAGACTACATGGGCCTTGAGGCCCTGATTCAGATGGTGCAGATATTCAATAGAACTGGGATCATACAGATTATCAACCTTAAGGAGTTTTTCGCCTAAGGAAACACCTTCTTCCGTCAAAGAAACCTGACGGGTTTTTTCATCGAGTGTATAATGTTCATCTTTATTGAATTTTTTTATTATTTTATCGACAACATTATACATCTCGGTGGAACTGTCTGCCGGCCCGGAAATAATCAGCGGGGTACGGGCCTCGTCAATCAGAATGGAGTCCACCTCATCGACGATGGCATAATGAAACTCACGCTGACAGAAATCCTTTATGTCGAATTTCATGTTGTCGCGCAGATAATCAAAGCCAAACTCGTTATTAGTACCATAGGTCACATCGGCCGCATAGGCCTCGCGGCGCTGTGCATCATCCATGGCATGTACAATCTTGCCGACACTCAGTCCGAGAAAGCGATAGACCTGCCCCATCCATTCGGCATCACGGCTGGCCAGATAGTCATTGACGGTAACCACATGAACCCCTTTTCCCGTCAAGGCATTCAGATAAACAGCCAGTGTCGAGGTGAGGGTTTTACCTTCACCCGTCTTCATCTCCGCGATTTTACCCTGGTGCAGAATCATTCCGCCAATCAGCTGGACGTCATAATGGCGTTCGCCGAGAATACGGCGGGCCGCTTCTCTCATCACAGCAAAGGCTTCTGGAAGCAGTTCTTCAAGAGTTTCACCCTTGGCATAACGCTCTTTGAATTCAACTGTTTTGGCCGCCAGCGCCTCATCATTGAGAGGCTGTACTGTATCTTCGAGGGCATTGATTTTATCTACAAGGGGCTGGAGTTTCTTCAGATCCCTCTCGTTTTTGCTGCCGAAAACTCGGGTAAGAACTTTTCCGATCATATCTCTTATTGTCAGTTAGTATTTTATAAAAACAGTATGTGAACACATAGTGAAAGATTCATTTTTCCCGGTCATACATCATTGCTTCCTCATCACAATCGGGAAACATATGACAATGAATGCAGTCACTCCATATTTTATGAGGCAGTTCTCGTTTATCAATATCATAAAACCCCTGCTTCCGAAAAAAACCGGGCTGGTAGGTCAGCGTAAAAATTTTGGATATTCCGAACATGTCGGCCTCCATCAGACACTGCCCGACAAGCTTTGCGCCTATACCTTTGCCCTGGTGTTTTTCCTGTACAGCCAGTGAACGAATCTCAGCAAGGTTTTCCCAAGTTATGTGTAGAGCACAAACGCCCAGAATAGCATTTTCCCGGTCAACATACACGACAAAATCGCGCAATCTGTCATACAGAGAACTGATAGAGCAGGCAAGAAGCAGTCCCTGTTTGGCATAATAGTTCAAAAGTGTGTGAATTTCCTTCACATCTTCCATTCTGGCATATCGAATCATCACTTCTTCCTGCACAATCCTATAAGACCACTCCGCTGGAGTATCTTCAATCTGTGAATCATTATTCGGATATATTCTTTTTCACTGAGGCTTTTGTTTTTTCTGTTCCGTTAAATTAACGATCTGCTGTAAACTTTCGCCACCATCAGCGATCGGATCAATATACGACTGACTCAGCAGCGACTGTCCGGCCCAGACCCCCAGCAGAAACATCCACAAAAATATACAGAAACAGACAATGCCAATCCCACCGATTGAGGTTCGAGTGAGCTCAAATCTGTATTTTTTAACCTGTTTTCGTTTTCCTGCGGCCATAGGCCTCTTCCTACATCTGCTCGGGTGCGGATAAACCGACGAAGCGGAGCCCGTTACCGAAAACGATTCTTAGCGCTTTAACCAGCGCAAGTCTCGCGCTGCTCAGAGCAGTATCGGCAGAGATTACTTTATGCTTGTTATAATAGCTATGAAACTGTCCAGCAAGCTCAATAAGATAGAAAATCACCCGATGGGGAGCCAGTTCCAGTGCCGCGCTCTCAATCATTCCTGGAAATGCGGCCATGCTTTTCAAGAGAACCAGATCCTCCGGTTCCGTAAGCAGTGACCGGTCAACCTGCGCCACATTAGGCACCGCCAGACCATTTTCTTCCGCCTGACGGAGAATAGAGCAGAGTCTGGCGTGGCCGTACTGGACATAATACACAGGATTTTCCTGGCTCTGCTGCGTTGCCAGTCCAAGATCGAATTCCAGCTGGCTGTCGGCCTTGCGCATCATGAAAAAGAAGCGGGCAACATCCTCGCCTACCAGATCAAGCAGCTCATCAACCGTTACAAAAGTCGCCTTCCTGGTTGACATTTTCACCTGTTTTCCGTCCCGGGTCAGGGTCACAAACTGATGCAGCAACACCTCCACTTTGGACTCGTCATACCCCAGTGCTTTCACTCCGGCAAGGACATCGGGAACAGTGGCGATATGATCCGCCCCGAAAATATCAATCAGCCAGTCGAAATTTCTTCTGAACTTTTCCCTGTGGTAGGCAATATCAGGCAGACGATAGGTTGGTTCTCCGGTAGACTTGATGATGACCCTATCCTTTTCGTGGCCGAATTCCGTTGTTTTAAACCAGGTAGCCCCCTCTTCTTCGTAAACCAGCCCTTTTTGGCGCAACTCTGCTACTACAGCATCAATGTGTCCTTCTCGATAGAGAGACTGCTCATTATAATAATTATCAAAGACTATCCCCATTCTCTTCAATGTGCCCGAGATATCAACAAAAATCAGCTGTTCTGCTTTTTCTTTAAAAGGGGTGACATCTTCGACATCCTTCAGCGAATCACCCTTCTCTTCGATAAGCGCAGCGGCGATATCTTTTATATAGTCGCCCTGATACCCATCTTCGGGGAACATGAATGGCAGGCCAAGCGCCTCCAGATATCGTGCCCGGGTAGATTCGCCGAGAACCCGCATCTGTCTGCCCGCATCGTTGTAATAATACTCACGATATACCTGGTGTCCGGTTTTTTCCAAGAGCCTTGCAATGCTGTCCCCCAGGATGGCCTGCCGCCCATGACCAATACTCAGCGGACCTGTGGGATTGGCACTTACAAATTCCACCATTACCCGTTTTCCTTCGCCTATATTGGAACAGCCGAAGGAGTCACCGGCATCGACAACCGTGGAGACCACCTCATGCCATCTCTCCAGATGTACATAAATATTGACAAAACCTGGGCCGGCGATCTCGACTCGGTCAACAAAAAACGTGTCCTCCTCCAGATAGGCTTGAATCTCAGCGGCAAGAAGACGTGGATTTTTCTTCTCTATACCAGCCAGAACCATGGCGATATTTGTGGAAAAATCTCCCTGACCTTCACGTTTGGGTACCTCCACAGTAAATTTTCCTGCAGCCGCACTGCTCCATTTCCCTTCGGCAATCCCTCTGGCAAAGCAGTCATCCACAATCTCTTTGAGTTTTGATCGTATCATTATGTAATGTATGGTATAATTTAGGTGTCTTATGAGTCAAAGACAAATTCTCTTTCGTTGGTGTTCCCTATCATGCAAAGGACTTCATAGCTGATAGAGCCAATCCGTGAGGCAATCTCATCTGCAGTAATGCAGTCCTCACCCTGACCGCCGAGAATCACAACTTCATCACCAGCGCGAACCCCCTCGATCTCAGTAACATCGACCATGCACAGATTCATGCAGACTCTTCCACGCACAGGAGCTCTTCTCCCGCGGATAAGCACCTCGCCGCAATTTGAAAGCCGCCTTGAAAAACCGTCTTCATATCCCACCGGTAATACCGCCAGGGTCGTCGTTTTATCCGTTACATAGGTCCAACCGTAGCTAACCCCGCATCCAGCAGGAACAGTTTTCACCTGCAGCACCCTGCTGGTGAAGGACAGTACCGGCCGCAGGTCCCCCAGGTCATCTTTGTTCCGCCCTTCAGGATAATAGCCGTAGAGGGAAATACCGCACCGTACCATATCGAACCTGCTCTCCGGATAATACAGCGTCCCCCCGGAATTTGCTACATGACACACCAGTCTTTCCCGAAACGGCAGGAGAGCCTCAAACTCTTTAAAACTTGCCAGGCAGGCTTCGGTACTCCCGGAAGAACGATCATCGGAACTGGGGAAGTGCCCGGCTATGCCGCCAAGAGATAGCCCCGGCAACGACTCAATATACTGCACCAAACGCTGCAGTCCTGCCTGATCTACCCCAAGACGGCGCATACCGACATCCACCTTCAGATGGACGGACAATGGCTTTTTCAGCGCCACTGCTGCCTGCGATAGCGCTTCAAGTGATCTTTCGTCATAGACCACGGGAGTAATATCGTGGAGACAAAACTCAGCCGCATCCTCAGCAGCGAAGCCAACCATGGCGAACACAGACGCGGTAATACCGGCCTGGCGTAACAGAACAGCTTCACGCAGTTCAGCCACACCAAACATGGAACACCCTGCCTGCTCCAGAACAGAGGCGCATTCCAGCATACCATGGCCGTAAGCGTCGGCCTTTACCATAGCCAGCAAATCTGCCGCTCCGGCGTTACGGCGCAGCAGCAGAAAATTATCCCGAAGTGCACCAAGATCTATCGTTACACGGTTAAACGAAGCGGGAACCCTGTTGCTTCTCTGGGAAGATTCTTTCACGATTTCTCTCTCCACACCTTCCACCCTTCTCTACTCGAAAACAGAACCGACCAACCGATTGCGACATATAAAAATCCCATCAGCTCAACCGTGGCCCAGGAAGAATGCCGCAGTACATACCCCATGAACATCATGCCTGCAATCAAGCCCCAGGTCTTAACTGAGTAAACCCCGCCAAGACAGGAGCCGTCGGCAAGCCGCAATATCCGGTCTATACTCTTTTTGACTGATTTATCAAGTATAAAGAGTGATTTCAATGTGCCGAACAGGAGGGCTGCCAGAAAAAGGAGGATATCTATTTTCGCCAAAAGCAAGAAACTGCCTCTTGCCAGCAAAGCTGTACCAACACACGACCAGAGCAATGATGCAGCCAGCAGATGAGCATTTCGGGAGGCGCCTGGCTTAAGGCGCGACAGTAGCGTGGGTGGAGACATAGAATATCCGGAAAATACACGAGACCGGCAACAGGTTTTCCTCTGCCTTTCTTCTGCTTGTGTAACAACCTTCCTAGCCCGAATTTTTCACCAGTCGAGGTTGCCGTGGATGCGAGGCGCGAAGCAAGGCGCTATAGTAGCCTATGCACCTTGCTTCGGTAACGCTGCAGGCACGGCAAGATCGGCTGGCCTTCGGTGAACATTGTGTATGTTTTTCTTATGCAAGTATACTGCGTGAAGATATTGGGATATCATCTAATTGAAGAAAATTGACACACTGTTCATGAAAAATTCGGGCTAAAACAAGATAAGCCCATCTCCTGAAGGAGATGGGCTTATCAGAACTACTGCGTAACGAAGTATTTAGATCTCAGTAACGGTAATAGCGTCGTCACCACATACTTCTACACAGGTTTCGCAACCGAGACATTCTTCGGCTTCAACCGGCTCCGACTTGCCGTCTTCCATTTCGAAAACCTGAGCAGGACAAGCAGCTACACATTCTTCACAACCGGTACATTTATCTTTATCTACAACTACTTCAAACATGGTACACCTCCAAAAAATGGGTTAATTTAAATATCCTTAATAATGTGATCT
>JAZBNU010000090.1:0-2507 GCA_036350815.1 Desulfopila sp. | reverse complement strand
CTTCAATACTCTGTGTACTTCCCGCAAAACCACTGCAACATTATCAACGTTACGCAATAGATACCCGAAGGTCACTGACTCAAAGGTGCCGTCTTTATAAGGCAGAACATTGGCATCGGTGGCATGCCAATTGATATTGGCTGTTCCAAATCGTTTTTGTGCCTCTTTCAGCATATTAAGAGAGAAATCTGCACCAATCACCCGGCACTCGGGATAAAGCGTTCCTATAAGGGCTGCGATATCTCCGGTACCGGTTGCCAGATCAAGCACCACTCCTCCTCTAGGATCTCCTGCCCGTTCGACTACAAAGCGACGCCATTTCTGATCCTGTCCCATTGTCATGACCCTGTTCATAAGGTCATACCTGGCGGCAATGGCGTCAAACATTATCCGAATTTTTTTTTCTTCAGACACGCCGGATTCCCTCCGCAATAATCAGACCACGTACCTCTTGTATCATTTTTCCCACTAACAAGGCGCAAAACCCGGTGTTCTGGGAAAGGGAATAACCTCCCGAATATTGGCCATGCCGGTGACATACTGGACCAGTCTCTCGAATCCCAGACCGAAACCGGAATGAGGTACGCTGCCATATTTTCGCAGATCCAGGTACCAGGCGTAGGCAGATGTGTCGATTCCAGCCTCCTCCATACGGGAAAGAAGAACATCATAGCGCTCTTCGCGCTGACTGCCCCCGACAATCTCTCCTATCCCGGGAACAAGTATATCCATAGCTGCCACGGTTTTGGTGTCGCTGTTGACCCGCATATAGAAAGGTTTAATCGCAGCTGGGTAATCCGTTACGATCAGCGGTTTTCGATAAACCTCTTCGGTGAGGTATCGTTCATGCTCAGCCTGCATATCGATTCCCCAGTGTACCGGAAATTCAAATTTCTTTTTGGCTTTGAGCAGTTCCTCAATAGCCTCGCTGTAGGTGATATGGCCAAAATCGTTCTCGATCACTCCTGTAAGTTTCTTCAACAAACCTTTTTCAATGAATTTATCAAAGAGAGCCATATCCTCGCGGCAATTCTGCAGAACATCCTCCAGCAAATATTTCAGCATTTGCTCGGCAATTGCCATGTTTTTGCGAAGATCGCAAAAGGCCATCTCGGGCTCTATCATCCAGAATTCGGAAAGATGTCTGCTGGTATGCGAATTTTCCGCCCGGAAAGTCGGTCCGAAGGTATAAACATCACCCAGAGCAAGGGCATAAACCTCTGCCTGCAACTGGCCGCTCACTGTCAGGCCGGCGCTCCTGCCGAAAAATTCTCTGGCATGGTTTTCGTTGCCCGGATCAGGTTTTTCTTCCTTCTGGGCAAGTACGGCAAACATCTCACCTGCACCTTCGCAGTCGCTGGTGGTAATAACCGGGGTATGAATCTGGATAAAACCCTGCTGCTGAAAAAAGTTGTGCACCGCCCAGGAGAGTCTTGAGCGTACCCGGGCCACCGCACCAAGTGCATTGGTCCTTGGCCGCAGATGGCAGATCTCGCGAAGAAATTCAAAGGAATGCCGTTTTTTCTGCAGAGGATATTCTTCCGGATCGGCCCAGCCGACAACCTCGACCACATCGGCATGCAACTCCACAGCCTGTCCTTTAGCCGGTGATTCCTGAAGCGTGCCGGAAACCATCACGGCACAGCCGGCAGAGAGCTTTTTTACCTCAGCGGCATAATTCGGCAATTCTCCCCCGGCAATCACCTGCAGATTCGCGAGACACGACCCGTCATTGATTTCAACAAAAGAAAAGGCGCCGGTATCACGCCGCGTTCTGACCCAGCCACTGATCTGCAAAACCGAACCCGGCTCACCATTGGCCAGTATAGTATCTATACGAATGCTCATAATTTTCTCCACCTTCTTGCGCCCTCTCTTTACAGGACATTGTTCTTCCCCGCTCAGGTCGCGGTTCAAGGGGGATTCCGTTCTCCCGAGCGACCGTTCAGCAGTGTCACATCTTCATACCATTTAATCAAATTTAAACAAACAGAATTTACAGCAAATACTCATGCCTGACGTTTTTAAGCGCATGAAAAAGGGATTTTTTAGCACCAGGCTCACAACGATACACCTCTGTCAGCAGAGAGCGGATCGTTTCCCTCCTGGTATCTTTTTCCAGAGGGCAATAGTTTTTCACGCTGTCCATTCCCACAAGGGAGGCCACCTCCCGGATGTCATTTTTATCGAGATAGGCAAGCGGCCTGATAATCTCCACGTCTCCATCGAAAAGAACCTGTTTCGGTACCATGGTGGAAATATTGCCGCTGTATATCATATTGAGGAAAAGTGTTTCCAGCAGATCGTCCTTGTGGTGTCCCAGGGCGATCTTGCCCATGCCCCATTCGGCGGCGAGGTCAAACAGCTGTGATCTCCTGTTTCTCGCACAAAGATAGCATGTGCGATCCTCTTCTCTGAGTGGCCGTGCTTTGATTACGGCAACATCAATACCGAAAGGCTCCAGCATTGCCGTAATCAGACGGCCGGGTGGTTCGCCGCCGAGATCG
>JAZBNU010000089.1:0-5893 GCA_036350815.1 Desulfopila sp. | reverse complement strand
ACCAACAGTTCCGGTACCCCCTGTTAAAAGGTTGCTGACAGTATCTTTCCAAGGAAAGAGCAGGGTCAGAGGTCCAGGCCAGAATTTTTTCAGCAATGGTTCATAAATAACTGGAATAACATCAACAAATCTTGAAAGCATTTCTAAGTCCTTCACAAGCAAAAGGATCGGCTTGTTGATTTCCCTCTGTTTTACCAGAAAGAGCCGCCTAACTGCTTTTTCATTGCATGGATCTACCCCAAGACCATAATACGTCTCTGTTGGAAAACCAATTACTCCACCATCCTGAAGGAATTGAACCGCAGTCTCTATAGAGTGCTCTAGAATTTGTTTATCATTATAAATTTTCAACTTTTTTTGCTTTCTCCTCCACTTCGCCAGCCATTGATTCACGAAATTTTGTAAGTTTATGCGCAAGATTCGTATCTGTCAGTGCTAGGATTCGCACCGCAAGCACTGCTGCATTTTTCGCTCCAGCCTTACCGATTCCCATGGTTGCAACCGGTATTCCAGGGGGCATTTGCACCGTAGACAGTAATGAATCCAACCCGTGAAGAGAAGAGGCATCAAGAGGTACGCCGATAACAGGTATATCCGTATGTGCTGAAAGAACGCCTGCCAGATGTGCGGCCATGCCGGCCCCTGCGATAATAACCTTAATCCCTTTTCTCGGAGCATTCTCAACCCATTGTACTGCTCTCAAAGGAGTCCGGTGAGCTGAAGCGACAGTCATCTCATATGGTACTGCCATTCCCTGTAAAAATGTTGCCGCAGCCTGCATCACCGGAAGGTCACTGTCGCTTCCCATTACAATTCCAACCAAAGGCATTAAGGAGGAAGAATTTTCACGATTGAGGGCCTTTGATCCGATATCACTGCGGTAATATGATCCTGTCCATGATATTTTTTCCACTGCCCTGTAGGCACGATCAATTGCATCAGCAAGATCTTTGCCAACAGCTGTTACCCCTAAAACTCTACCACCGCTAGTAACAATTCGTTTATTATGCGTTTTTGTTCCAGCATGAAAAATTTGCACACCCTGAATCTTTGCAGCCGTCGCGACTCCCTGAATCACTTTTCCTGTCTGATAACTACCAGGATAGCCACCAGATGACATAACAACACACACAGTTGGTCGTGGATCAATTTTCATTTCAATAGAGTCGAGGGTCCCATCAATGCAGGCCTCAAAAATATCAACAATGTCACTTTTCAGCCTCATCAGGAGTGGCTGTGCTTCAGGATCTCCAAATCTGCAATTGAACTCAAGGACTTTAACATCTTTGCCATCTATCATTAAGCCGGCATAGAGCATTCCTTTATAGGGACGCCCCTCTTGTGCTAGCCCCTCTATAGTAGGGATCATAATGGCATTCATCACATAATCAGCAATTTCAGGGGTTACCACAGGAGCAGGAGAGTAGGCTCCCATTCCTCCCGTGTTCGGCCCTTTGTCGCCTTCATATATTGCTTTATGATCCTGTGAGGTTGGCAACGGCATAATGGTTTTGCCGTCTGTAAATGCTATAAAAGATGCTTCCTCCCCATGGAGACAGGTTTCTATAACAACTTTACCTCCCGCACTGCCAAATGCTTTTTCACCCATAATAAGATCAACTGCTCTTTTAGCCTGTTCGACTGTTTCTGCAACAATAACCCCTTTCCCTGCAGCAAGCCCATCAGCTTTTACAACAATAGGTGCTCCCTTTTTTTCGATATATTTTTTAGCTTTTTTCCTCTCTGAGAATATCTTGAAATCTGCAGAGGGGATATTGTGTTTCTTTAGAAACTCCTTACTAAAAACCTTGCTTCCTTCAAGTATCGCACTTTTGCTTTCAGGGCCAAAAATTCTAAGGCCATTGTGCTCAAATACATCAACTATACCTGCTACCAGCGATGATTCAGGGCCAACCACAGTCAAATCTATTTGTTCCGTTAAAGCAAAAGCTAACAATTTATCGATGTCCGTAGCAGCAATATCGACACATTCCGCCGGTCTTTTTATACCGGCATTGCCTGGAGCACAATAAACTTTTGTCACCTTAGGACTTTGTAATATTTTCCAGACAAGGGCATGTTCCCGACCACCTGATCCAATAACAAGAATTTTCATAGAAATACTCCATTATTTGAGTAATAGATAAAACTCTGTTCAGACCACTCCAACCGCCACGTAGCGCAAGCAACCTAGTACTCTTTTCCCTCTAAAATTAACTCAACCCTTACCAGACGAAATCATAGTTTGCAGACATATATCTATCAAACAGAATTAAATATTGCTTCTATTATTGACAAAAAATACGCAAAAGATTACATCAATGAATGACCATTCATTTTCTTTTACCATTTTTCATATACTCTAAAAACTCCATTTCCCGGCTAATGAAGGCTGTTAACAAGCATGCTAAAATAATCACGGCAGCTACCAAAGTATTTGCCAAAAAAGGCTTTTTTAATGCTAGAATATCAGATATAGCAAAAGAAGCGAAAGTTGCAGACGGTACAATTTACCTTTATTTCAATAATAAAATAGATATTCTTCTCTCTGTTTTTGAAGAAGAAATTGGTCTGCTCATCAAGCAAACCCGGAAATTACTGGAAGCGGAACCGGACCCACGGAAAAAGCTTGAAATATTTGTCGTCAAGCATCTGACGACCATGAAAAAAAATAAAAATCTTGCCGAAGTGATGCAGATAGAGTTGCGACAAACCACCAAGCTTATCAAAGAGTACCGCAATTCAAAATTTAGTGAATATGTAGATATAATCGCGGAAATAATTGAGTTGGGGCAACAACAGAAAATCTTCCGCCAGGATATTCTTCCGAACATAGCAAAACGATCTATATTTGGCGCCCTCGACGAAGTTTCAAGGATCTGGAACATCACTCTGGAAACCAATTACTCAGTCGAAGAAGCAGGCTGCCAAATGATCAAATTATTCATTTCCGGAATAACAGAGAAAAAATCTATCCACCGATAATATTGGTGAGAAGATAGTGTCCTGATCTCAATATACTTCTTCTCTATTTTCTACATCATGCAAATTCCGACCGGCTTATTTCTACAACCTCGAACTCTCTTGTGCCACCAGGTGTCTGCGCAACTACCTCATCACCTACTTCTTTGCCAAGGATACTCCTGCCCAAAGGAGATAAAATTGAAATAGAGCCTCTTTTTACATCTGCTTCCTCCGGCCCAAGCAGCTGATAAGCAAATTCTTCCTCTGTATCCATATCCAGTAACCTGACAACAGTCCCGAAGACTGCCTTCTCACAAGAAACCTTAGAGCAATCGATTACTTCAGCTCTGGAAAGTTTGTCTTTCAGTTCCAATATTCGCCCTTCTATATGCCCTTGCCTCTCTTTGGCAGCATGATATTCCGCGTTCTCTTTAAGGTCACCGTGCTGTCGAGCAGTTTCAATGGCCCTGACCACTGCTGCCCTCTCTACACGCTCCAGACGTTCCAATTCTGCTCGTAATTTTCCATTACCCATTTTGGACATGGGGATTCTTTCTATCATCACAAACTCCTATATAAAAAAATACCTGCATATTCCACGGCAGAAATATGCAGGAAAAATAAATCGGAATAGACCTACCAGCGATACATCACGGAAAACGCTGCTTGAGTTTCTTCGTATTCGTCACCATTAAAATTACTGAAACTTCCTTTTAATAAAATATGCTTATTAATTTCAAGGAAAATATTCGCTCCTATCTGATGAATAAGTTGATTTCCATCTTCATATCCGAAAGAATAGTCAAAAGCCATATGGCTGAATGGGTCTTCGGGACGCTTATCTTCATCAAAAAAGTGCTTAAAGTGGAAAGTGAAAAGGTGCTGCCAATATTGTTCCGGACTCCAGTACACTCTATCATCAGCAGGAAACTGATTTTTGAAATTATTATCCCGTCCAACATTCTCATCATCATTTCGAAGATTTTCATAACTGTAGGTGACTTTAAATTGATTGATTTCACCAAAAAGATGATATGTCGTCCAGAGCTTGTATCTGTATTGCTCATTATCATCAGAATACATGCGATACCGATAATCTGCCCCGGCAATCCAACGAGGAAACAAATCATACTTTATCCCGGCTTCTAGATCACGATAGATCACAGAATCTGTTATTGACCGCATTGTATCTTCAACACGATCCTGTTCAAACCTGCCATACATGTCTAAATTTTTATTGAGACGTCGAATTAATTCAAATTTATACAGAATCTCATTGTTACCGGCACCAACCGGTTTGTCGACACCAAAAGATATATTCAAATCAACTGAATTTTCAAAATATGTGGCGTATGTTCCTATTATTGTGTCACTCTCCGCTTTAGCGCTTCTATCAAGAGAAGAGTAAAAATTGCGTGACAGACTGACACTGAGTTCCTGGTCATATGACGGCATCAACCACCCTTCCGCCTCAATTGTGTTTTTTCTCAAGTTAACATATCCGTCCCTTCCGAGCCGGTTTGAAGTATATACAGAGGCCGCTCCCCTAGGTTGCCTCTTGAGTACGTTTGCTTCAATATACTCGTCAAGCCCTGGATACAAAGGGCCTTTTTGTTTCATTAGCTCATATATTTCTGCAGCTTTGCCATAAAGTCCCAGTTTATTATAAATAAACGCAAGATCAAAAAGCGTTTCCGGAGATTCTTCATCCTCCAATAACGACAGATATTCTTTTTCTGCGCGATAATAATCGCGTTTTTCAATCGCCTGCCGGGCTGAAAGCTCTTTTTTAACGAGCTCCTGCCAACGATATTTGCCATAAAGACTCGCGGCAATATTATCAATCGGCTGACCAATATTTTTAGTAACGAATTGCGGATCCATCATGGTTTTCATAGAACCGTATTCAGTTGGATTAGTGAATGTAACAACATTCCAGAACGATTTTTTCAGAGGAGGGAGATTGAAGTTAATCTGTTCCACCTCCATTCTTTCGAGAAAAAGGGAATCAACCGGCACAGCCAGCAAGGAATCATAAACCTGTAATGCCTCTTCTCTTCTATCTTCGGCCCATAAAGCTCTCGCTAAAAGCAGCTTTTTCCAGAAATATTCGCTTTCACGAGTTTTTCGTTCAACAACTATTTCTTCTTTTTTCTGATCTTTATCGATCGATGCTACTTTTTCGACTATTTCACTGAACTTCCCACTTTGAAATTCCAGTTGAAGCCGTAACTTAGAAAAATACTCTTCATCAGGAAATCTGGAAGCCATGCCATTTATAATCTGAAGAGCATCGTCAAACTTTGAGAGGAAGGAGAGCGCTTCAGCTCTGCGAATTGATAGAACCGTTGAGTCAGGTACGATTTCCATGGCTTTTTCAATGTCTCGCAGTGCTTTTTTATAATAGCCATATCTACTGAACAATTCAGATCTTTCAAGTAGTAAGAAAAAATAGGGCTCTTCTTTTTCACCTTGCCAAGATTGTGTTTTAGTAAAAGCATCCCCCATTTTTTCTTTGATTATTTCCTTGAGGACATGAGCTTCACTTGCTGCATAATTATTCTGCTCCAACTGGCGCAGAAGAGTCAGACATTCTCTGTAATCCTTTTGAAAATAGTGTATTCTGGCACTATACAGATCAGACCGCAGACGAAAAGTGCTTTCATTCCCGCTTGTTTCGTAGAGCGGGTGTTCTGAAATTTTTTCCAGGGCATCATCAAACTCCTTTTGCTCGATCAAAAGATCAATCATTCGGAAATGAAGATTTTCAGGATGTTTGTTTGATGGTTCATCAAGGTCTTCAACACCTAATCGTTGTGCCAGAAGAGAGAGCCATGCCTCAGCATTGGATAATTGTTGTTCCAGCAATGAAATATGTATGAGTTTTTCTATGGCAGCATCAACCTGGATGTCTTTCACCAGCACCTGT
>JAZBNU010000088.1:0-2210 GCA_036350815.1 Desulfopila sp. | reverse complement strand
CGCCATAAACCCATCCATGGGGGCTTGACTGCAGCCGTCCTGGCTGCAGACACCCGAGAAAAGAGCGACCCTGCCCCCTTAAAATCACGATGCTGAGTTTCAGGGGTAATCAGGTTTCAATTTACTGGAGCTTCATCTGGCAGGGGTACTTTGCGGTAATTTGGGGGAGGTGGTTTCTCGAATGGAGGTCCAGAAGAATGTTGAAATAACGTAGTATTTCTGTATGCTTATTCTGTGCCTGCTGTACTAGCGTCTCAAATTCATTCTCGATAATTCTGACACTTTCCTCCGCGTAGTCAAAGGAGTCCAGGATATGAAACAGCGAGGAAATCTTTTCTTTGTATATCTTGTTCTCGCCGTTGTATCCGGGTGAAAGGAAGTCTCTTGACAGGCGGTAGAGGTGGATAAGGCAATTGTGAAGGGGCAGACCGTTTTTTTGATACTGGTGCGAAACAAGAGCAATATACTCCGTAAAATCCCATGAGTATTCATAACCCAGGTTGCTCCACAACAGGTACACCACCCGGTCCGTGTCTTCACTGGTTGAGAGGGATATTTCCGCCAGCCAGTTCTCTGGATTTTCTGATTCCTGAATAACAGAGTCGACCCAGTCTACAACAACCCGGTGGTCAACTAATCTTTCATCAAGCAGGAGGGAGAGGATCTGACCCTGTTTTTTTCGTTCCATTTTTTCCTTTTAACCCGGTATTTAGAATAATCCGGGAAAAAATAATTATACCAGCTCTTCACATCTGCCGCGTAAGACACATATATACTACATTGAAGGACATTTGTAAAACCTTTGACTGACGGTATGTATGCAGGACCTGCGGGACAGGCCAGAAAAACAGAATGGAATCTGATTTTCAGTTTCAACACGAGTAGGAGACGCAGCAAATATCTTTTCATGGCACACCAGGATGTCATATATGCACATAGTCCCCTGAATTTTTTTAGATAGATTATCCTGCCCCATAAAGCTTTCTGATCGTTAGGGGTAATCAGATAGATTATTGAAGTGAGGTCTTGCAGAAGCGGTGGCTCACCGGCAGCTTATAACAACACGTAACTCTGGAGAATGGCTTGAATGAAGATACTTATCACAACTCAAGGAGCATACGGACTCAGAATCGTCGAAAATATCAAAAACCGCTGCCCATCGGGCTGGTACATAGAATCTGTCTCAATACCCCTGGACCTGCCATATATAATTGACGAACCAGGCGAATACCTTCCACAATCCTTGCCCCAGGTGGACTTGATCATTTTCTTGAGTGAGTCGGAGAATGCACCGCAATTGATCCCTGATCTGATCCCTTTGAGCGGTGCCAGAGGGGTGATTGTTCCCATCGAGAGTTCTTCCTGGATGTCTCTGGGACTGAAGGGGCAGGTTCGTGAAGCGCTCGACAGGATGGGTGTGGCCTCCGTGTTTCCGAAGAATTTTTGCACCCTCACTGAAAAAACATATGGGTATGGTGACCGAGCCGAGGCGTATGAGTCCGCTATCATCTCTCAGTTTGCCCAACATTTCGGGAGACCCGAATTCAGGATTCATGTGAATCCAGAGACCAATATTATCGAGGATATTGAAGTGGTGCGCTGTTCTCCCTGCGGCTCAACATATCACGGAGTGGAAAAGACCATCGGCAAACATGTTGATGAGGCTCTTCCCAAAGCTGGATTAATCTGCATGCAGTTTCCCTGCCTCGCCTCTATGACAATGGAACAGATTGACAAAGGCCTCTACAATACCCTGATGCATCTGTCAGGGCAGATATTTAACGAGCGGATGCTGCCCCATCTTGAAACGCATTTATCTGAGAAGGCTAAAACTGATTTATCTGATCACTGAGAAGAGAAGTCGTGGAGAAACCTGGTTTTCCAGAGTGAAAAGGCCGGCGATTGATAGTGGTGGTGTGATTTTCCTGTCTTATTGCAGGGTGAAATGGAAGGACTGAAGGTGTTTCTTGGTGGAAAATCTCGATCTTGCTCAGGATCCCACAACATCTCTGCTTTTTTCTCCCAGTTGAGACATTGTGAAAGGTTTTTGAATAAATCCTCTGCACCCATGTCGCATGATTTGCCGAGCTTCTCCATCGATACTGTAACCGTTTGAAAGCAGTATTTTGAATTCGGCTTCAGGCTTTTCAACTTGTCAAAGAGTTCTCCCTCAAGCATGGGGTACATTTTCAAATCAGCATTGAGACCGG
>JAZBNU010000087.1:0-2571 GCA_036350815.1 Desulfopila sp. | reverse complement strand
TCTCATGAGTCGTTCCCTCCTCTTAACTGCTGAAGAAGCACATATTCTTCGACTGCTTTTTTTCTATACAGGAAAAAACGGGCCAGCCAAACGATAAACAGCCCGAATACGGCCAGAAAATAATTTACGTATTCAAAGACTATTCGGTCCTCTCTCTCTAAAGGATATAGTGGTCTGGAAAAATGACTCCTGCCTCGAATATCCAACAGAGCACTGTCTTCAAGAGACCGGTCGACGGCATTTGCGATCATCTGCACCGGCTCAAGATAACCGGTTCTCCTGACTCCGGCCCCAAGATTGAGAATGGAATCAGCCAAAAAGGTATTGGAAGAGAAACAGATAATCTGAGCTGAGTCCGAAGACCTGTCGATCACCCCGGTAATAGCTGGGCGGCTCCCTTCCCCTTCATCTGGCTCAATAGAGGATGCCTCTGCGGGGTCTTCGCGGCTCTCGCCTTCCTGCTGCAAAAGCGGTGAAGGTCTATCGTGAAAAAACGACATGAACTCGCCTTGAACCGCTACTCCGAGAAGCTGAGAACCGACGCTGTCTCCTTTGCTGAAGCCGTATTGAGGGAAAGTATCAAAATCAGGCTGAATGTCTGTTGCCCCGGTCAACCAGCTTTCTGCTGAGCTTGCCAGGATTCTGCGAACCTGACGCTGCTTGTTCAACTCATCATTCAACTCTATAGGCGACGACCAGTTCATGGTAATCTGCTCGATTCCTCGGAGAATTCCGCTTTCACTGCTCATCCCGTCTTGACGGATATCAACAAAGAAAGGATAATCCAGCATCCGTGTTTCCTGGATAGTAAAACCGCCGATATCTCGCTGAACCGGAACAGGAAAAGCAGTATTGCGTGAGTCCATAACAAGCTTTTTGGCGATTTCAATACCGTGGAAGGAAAGCCATTCCTCCAGGCCGGATTCATATTCTACCAGAGCAAGTTCCCGGCTGGTTTCTATATCATAGGGTGATGTCGCGATAATTACTGTTCCGCCGCGCATGAGAAACTGATCAACAGCGAAAAGCTGACTCTCATTGAGCTTTTCCGGTGAGAGCAGCAGAAGAAGATCAGCCTGTTCCGGCACAGACCCTGAAGCGAGATCCGTTTCGATAACGCCATGCTCCTGCTGCAACATCTCTTTTACAGCGTTAAATTGCTTCCCACGCGGTCCTATGCCATATTGCGGCATCGGCGGTGTCGTGGGCTGGGTAACAATAGCAATATTTCGTGTAAATCCTGAAGCGAAACGCTTCAGAGCTGCAGTAAAAGACCGTTTCACGCCGTCATACCCCAGTTCCTCAGGCAGAGGAATTTCAACCCTTTGCCCATCGCTGTGCAACACCATATAAAACCAGAACGGACGCTGATCAAACAGACCGGCAGCCATGGGTCTGAAGCCATACTCCTCCTGCAGACGTGCGGCGACCTCCCCATTTCCGCCATCCGGATCAACAATCTTGTAGGAAAAAAGCTCACCGCCCTTCTCTTTCAGTTCATCGAGGAGAGTACGCAGATTTTTCTCCAGGTCGACCAGTGCTTCAGGCAGGTTCTGCTGCGGTGAAATGTAGCCGGTAAACTCAATTTTTCTCCCTATATCCGTCAGGATATCCCCTCCTCCCTGATAACTGTACAGCGTTTTTTTGATGGCACGGGTGATGTCATATTCAGGATTACGCAATTCCACCGCAAGATCAGTATCTCCCAGGACTTTCACCTCAATCAGATCACGAAAGCTCAGTGTTTCAAACTGATCGCCATACTGGACCAGAATATCAAAATAGGAGTTGGTGACCGAAGCCTGATATTTGGTGGTTGTCTGAAAAGGGATCGGCCTGATACCGTATTTCCGGCCGGCCTCTTCCTCCAGCTCAGGATATTCAAGAGGATCGACAAACTCAATGTTTACCTGCGGACCGCCGGCGACAGCATACTCTCTTAGAAGATCCTGAATACGGGGAACCAGTGGAGCCAGTAACGGATGCGTTTGCGCCGAAAAATACCCGCGGATAAGAAGCGGTTCCTTCAATTGCTGCAGATACCCGCGAGTTGCATTAGAAATGGAATAGATATTCCCCTCGGTCAGGTCGATGCGCAGTGCACTAATGGGTGCGAGCCGGAAATTGACAGCAACACAATTGGCTATCACCAAACCGGTGAACAACTGATGAAATCTATGGCGTTTTGTAACGGGATTGGCGCCCCAGCGTGTTTTTTCCAACCTGAAAACATTGAGGCTCAAAAACACACCGACAACTGTCAGATAATAGTAAAGATCCCTAAAATCAATTACTCCACGGGTAATGGACTCGAAACGGGCACCCGTACCAAAAAGTTTCAGGACCTCCGCCTCCCTGGTGCCAAAAAACGTGGTAAGCGTATCCGAACCAAGCAGATACAAACAGGAACAAAGTACCACCGTGACAATCAGACTTACTATCTGGTTCTCAGATCTGGAGCTGACATAGAGTCCAATGGCGATATATGCAGCAGCAAGGAAAAGGGAAGCCAGATAACCACCGATAACAGGCCCCCAATCCAGCGGCCCGATCATACCCACAGCGACAGGA
>JAZBNU010000086.1:0-15048 GCA_036350815.1 Desulfopila sp. | reverse complement strand
GCCATCGCTTTCACATTGTCGAGGCAGCCGGCGACCGTCAAGTACCGCTCTTTTGCAATGGTTCCCCCTCCGGAAATAGCAACAATTGGGATCGCTTCGTCGATTTCCCGTATTTCAATAATTGTCTTAAGGCCATCCTTCACAGGCATAACAAGATCGGTGATAACGAGATCTGCCGATTGTGCGCGAAACAACTCAAGACCCTTTTCACCATCAGCGGCAGTTACAACGTGATACCCTTCTTCGGTCAAAACCTGTTTGAGAAAAAATAGAATCAGCTCTTCATCATCAATGATCAATATCTTTTTCAAACCCGTCCCTCCTCGGATCGATACCATGTTAAACCATCAACACCTGTTGTATACCCTTTTTTCGACTGTGTGGGTATAATAAATTCCTTTTTGGGGATTTTTTCAACAGTATCTCAAAGTGTTACCCATTAGTCTGTCTTTTCCCCAAGCACCTTTGCAATGTCTCCAATATTCATGATACTCCCGGGTTGGATTTTCACAACCCCTTCCACCGTCAAAGTCACAGCGCCATAATCCTCTTCTACCAGACCATAGAGCAAATAGGGTCTGCCGGAACAAAGGATGGAGGCATATTGCTGATACACACGAGGGAAAAAGGTAGTTTCCACAATACCGTATTCATCTTCAAAGGTCAGAAACTCCATAGCTTCGCCGGTTTTTGTGGAAACCAGTTTTCCAGTAAGAAGCCACCCCAGAAAAGAGATCCGTTTGTTTGTATACCGCGCAATATTACGAGATGACACCCCTCCTGTATCGACCTTGTTTTTTAAGAGCATGACAGGATGATAATCACAGAGAAAGCCCAGAGCCTGATACTCCTTTCTCAGTTTCTCTTCGATTGAAGGTGGAGAAAGCACCGGTGGAGACGGCAGGCGCAAACCGAAAAGGGGCATACTTTTTGCTGATGCCTGTACTCTGCGAAAAGAGGCAAACTCCCAGAGCAGTAACGTACGGTTGGCCTCTTTCTCCAGAGAATCAAGCGCACCACAATAAATAAGCATGCGCGCCTCATCTTCCGCCGGTCGGACTCTGTTGAAAAAATCTGAAGCGCTTGTAAATCTGCCATGCCGTTCCCTGCTCAAGCAGATGCGCTCAATGAGGTTCAGCGAAATTCCATGGATTGCCGCGAAACCTACCCGAATCATATTCTTATGCCCTCGCCAGCCGCTCAGACTTTCGTTGACATCAGGTCTGAGAATTTTCACTCCACACCGTTTTGCCTCAGAGACATAGGCAAAAGTGGAATAGTAGCCGCCCTGATTCGCAATGACTGCCGCCATGAATTCCGCGGGGAAGTAGGTCTTTAAATAGGCTGCCTGAAAAGAAACCCGGGCATACGACGCCGAATGCGGCTTACAAAATGAATACCCGTCAAAGCTCATCATCATGGTCCATATAGCTTCGATATCCGTTTCAGCTATGTTTCGCGAGAGGCATCCCTGAAAAAATTCCTCTCGATAATCAGCCAGCCGGTGCTCTTTGTCTTTTTTGGACATGACCTTTCGTAAACCATCCGCTCTGGCATGACTCAACCCGGCCAGATGGACTGCCACCCTGGAAACATCTTCCTGATAAACCATCAACCCGAAGGTCTCATCAAGCACATCGGCCAAAAAAGGATGAAGAGGTTTCCAGAGTCCGCCATGCAGCCTGCGAACATATTCACGCACAAACTCATTTGCCGCCGGACGAATGATAGAGGACTGGATAACAAGCTGCTCATACTCCCCACTGCCGGCCTTCTGCTGCAGCAGCCTCATTGCCGGACTTTCTATATAGAAGCAGCCCATAGTAGCACCGCAAGCTACCGTCCTTTTCGTCAGAGCGTCATCCTCGGGTTCCCAGCTCTCCTCGGCAAAAAAAATCTCTCGACTCTGTACCGCTGTGATACAGTCGCGAATCACCCCAAGACTCCTGTTGCCCAACAGGTCGATTTTGACGAGCCCGGCCTCTTCGGCACCATCTTTCTCCCATTGAATTATGGGAACGCCCTTCGGGGCCTTTTCCACAGGAACATAGGTACTGATAGGCTTTGGAGTAATGACTACCCCTCCTGGATGAACCGAAAGATGCCGGGGAAGTCCCACAAGTCTGCCGGCCAACTCGATGATTTCCGGCCAGGGCCCATGCAGATTTACACCTCGCATAGTCGGCATACATTTTACCCACTCAAGAAGAGACATGCCGCCCTGTCCCAACCAGGGCAACCTCTCTGTCAGGCGAGATATTTCATATCCCGGCAGGCCATACGCCTTGGCTGTTTCCCTGATTGCCATTCTGGGCTGAAAAAAAACATGGTTACATACCATCGCCGCATATCCTTTATTGCAACGCAGCACTTCTGCAAGCACTTCATCTCTCTCATCCCAGGCGAAATCTATATCGATATCGGGAGGATCGCTGCGACCCGGATTGAGAAACCTCTCAAAATAGAGGTTATATTTTAACGGACAGACATTGGTTATCTCAAGGCAATATGCCACCAGAGAAGCGGCTCCCGATCCTCTGCCACAAATTCTTCGCTTTTTTCTCCGGCCGTCTTTGCCGACAGGATGGACAATATTGCGAACCACAAGAAAATACGAGGAAAAACCCATGGTATCAATAACGGTCAACTCATGCTCCAGCCTTTCAACTACAGCCTCACTCAAATCCGTACCGTACCTTTTTTCAGCACCACGATAGGCCCAGCGGCGTAATGTCTGCGCCGCAGAGTCGCCGCCTTTCCAGGGCGGCATCACCAGACCGAAAGCAGGACCACGGAAATGGCACTGCTCAGCGATACGGCAACTCTCAGTAATAACCTCAGGCCACATGGAAAATCGTTCTCGGTAATAATCTGGTGCGGCAAACCAGTTGCATGCCGCTTTCTTTTCCTGCAAGACGGCATCGCTGATACTGCTGCCCCCTGCTATTGCCCGAAGCAGGATATAGAGCGAAACATCAGACGGCCGGGCCGTGGAACAATCCGGCGTTGCTACGGCAGGTATTCCAGTTTCTCGAGCCCAGTCTCGCAGCAGACGCCCTTTTTCGGTGGGTCCGGCACCGAGGTCCGCCACCGGAAATGCACTGCTTTGCAGGAGCGACAGCAGGATATCTTTTTCCGCGGCAAGCACAAAAAGCCCTTCGCCATGATGCCCCAAAGACTCCTGAAGGTTGAAATCCTTTTCCGTGTGTCTTTTCGTCAGGAGGGTACAGAGGTTGCCATATCCGGCATCGTTTTGTACCAGACAGGTGACGACCATACCGTTTAACGGATCACTCACCTCACTGCCAACCACAGGTTTGAGCCCTTCCCTGCGGCAGGCTGCAAGAAAAGCCCACAAGCCATAGAGGTTGTCCCGATCCGTGATGGCAACTCCACGGTATCCACGCTTTCTAGCCAGTTGACAAATTTCCGCAGGCGACATGGTGCCGCGCATCAATGAATAATATGATCGAACCCTAAGAGGAAACACGGCATCGAACCTGTGGATAAAAACCTGTACACATCAATATGTATCAATAACCTGGAATTGACATTCAAGACATTGTCCCGGGCACAGAGTGTACCGCAGAAGAACAAAGACCCTTTTCATCCTGCCCGAAAACAGTACCACCGGCATGTATAATCCGAGCCCCGAAACGGTTGCGAATCTGATCCATGGCCCCCAGAAGTTTCTTTTTTTCACTGTTTTTTGCTGGAGGAAGCCCAAAAAGCGACAATTGCGGCGATTGCCGATGCAGTCTGTCACAGACCAGAAAACAGCTCCGTATCCGGACCCGCCTGCTCCAGGCACGCTGCAGAGCAAGAAGAGCCATCTCACGGAGAACAAAATCGTTTGCCGTACCGACACGGCGCGACGCCTGACGGACCACGGTGACACCATCGGAATACACAATCCGCAGACCGACACGGCGGGCTTCCTGTTTACTGCGACGCAGCAGAGCCCCCGACTGCGCCGCCAGCCAGCCGACAACTGCCGTCACCGCCGCCCTGTCATTGGTATCATCAGGAAAATGATGCTCCTGGATGCAGGACAACTCTTCACAGGCGCCGGCGACAACCGGACTCCGGTCAATCCCCCGACTGGCTTCGTAGAGAAAATCCCCGCGGTCGCCAAAAGGCACCATCAACTCCTGCCGGCTCAATCCGGCAAGTTCACCGATTCTGGTCATCCGAAATTCTTCCAGCCTGCGCATCTCACGCGGTCGAACTCCCGGCAGAAGAGTAACGGACAGCGGCGCCAGAAACTCTTCTTCTTCACCTGCAGCAACGATATATTCTCCCACAGGCTTCACCAGCCGGGAAGCAACCTTGGCCACGAGCTTATTTGCAGACAAGGTCCAGATGGGATCGATACCAAGGCTGCGGCTGACCTCTTTGCGGATCTTCCAGCCAATATCGGGAGGGGGCCCGAACAGCCTGTGTGTCCCCGTCACATCAACAAACAGATGGCCATCGGCCGAACCGTGCTCCACCATTGGAGAAAAGTGCCGTACTTTTTTCAAAAAATCGCGCATGGCCCGCTGATACAGCTCGACTCTGGGCGGTTTGATCTCGGCCCTCCGACACATCCGGGAAGCCTGATGGAGTGGCATTCCTTTACGGACTCCGCTCTGGAAAGCTTCTTCACTCATGTCATAGACCACTGCCCGGCCAGCCTGCAGCGGCGCGATGAGCAACGGGACGCGCCGCAGAGAGCTGTCGGCCGCTCTTTCCACGGCAACGGCAAAATCAGTCACGTTAAAATGCAGTATGGCTCGCTCCCGGTACATGGAATACGCCTACAGATAACTCTTGAGAATACGCTGCAACTCTGCACCATTTTTAGGTGCCTGAGCCCGTACATGATTATTAAAAAACAGTATCCCCCGCGAACAGCGACGCGCCATGGCACTGATAGGTCCCTTGACGCATTCCTGCAGTTCCTCTGTCGAATAGTCATAATCAAATTTCTTCTGCATATTGCTCGAATACCAGGCCCTTTGATTACGCCCATGAAAACGCAGATAAAAAAAATCGGGATTAGTAACAATATCAAGGAAAGGAAAAAGCTCCGGTACAGCAGGGGCATCAACAGCCACCAGGGTAATTCCGCGTCGCTCCAGCTCAACAAAAACAGCATCTACCGCCCAGGAAACATGGCGGAATTCCACGGCAAGCGGCAAACCGTGCAGCCCATCGAGCAATTCCGCCAGATAATATCTGTTTGCCGTAGTCCGGTCAAAATCAGGCGGCAGCTGGATCAGCACCGCGCTCAGACGCTTTCCCAGCGGTTTGATGCCCTGCCGGAACAACTGCAGCTGCCGGCCACGATCTTCTTTTCTTTCATGGGTCAGGGTTCTCGTCAGTTTGGCAGCAAAACAAAAATCTTCCGGTACGTTATGCAGCATACGGGCGACGGCTTCCGCCCGGGGCATCTGGTACCAGGTATAGTTGAGTTCAACGGCGGGAAATTTTCGCATATACAGGCCAAGCATATCGACAGTTCTGGCACCAGGCGGATAAAATCCGCAATCACTCCACTCGGTATAGGAATAGCCGGATGTGCCGATGAACAGCGGACAGTGCGAACTCCCGCAGACCAGCGGACTCACGGAAGGAGCCTGAAAAAGCAGCCCTCTCGCCTCAGCCGTTTCCATCATAGCCCGTCCTGGTCTGTAGCACCGTCATTCTTTACGGAGTCACGCAATACCCCGACAACCTTGCCCTGCACCAGCAGCTCCCCGAAATGGTAACATGTTGTCCTGTATGCGTTGCTTTCCGGCCGCATTTCGATATGATCTTTTTTGAGAAAAAATCGTTTCACCGTCGCCTCTTCTCCGTGGATGAGGGCGGCGACAATCTCCCCGTTTTCGGCATACTGCCTGGGCTCACAAATCACCAGATCTCCATCGAGAATACCGGCGTCCTCCATGGAATTCCCCCTGATACGCAGACAGAAAAGATTTTCGCCGCGGAAAAGGTTGCCGTCAACCACAACTGTGCCATTCCATTCCTGCTGCGCGTACATGGGTAATCCGGCTGTAATCTGACCGACAACAGGAAGACGGCGGACACGCGGTTCGGCCTCGCCATCGGCGTTGCTGCTTTTAAGACGAATGGTGCGGCTGTAATGCCCGTCTCGTTCTATCACACCTTTTTTTTCAAGCTGCTGGATAGTCTGCGCCACCGCTGTATGGCTCACACCCATATCGAGTGCAGCCTCTCGCAAACTGGGAGCCCGACCATCCCTGCCTATCTTCTCTTTAAGATAATTGAAAAAAGCTTCCTGTCTTGCCGTAAGATCCATAGATTCCTCCATCAGTGTACATTTACATAAACCTTACATTACCACCACAAAAGCAAATGTCAATGTACATTTAACCGAAAAAGGAAGAGTGTTTCGAAAAGAAAGCAAACGATCCTATAATACGAGAGAACACATTGCGGTGGAGGGGCGCGAAGGAAGGGTGCCCGGCTGGAAGCGTATTATGCTGTCAATACCTTGGTATCTTCCAGCAGAATTTCCAATTCGGCGAGATCAATCTCGGAGAGGCTGAGCAGGTGGGCTTCTTCCAGCGAAGACACCACCAGGTCAGATTGTTTCTGCAGGCCGATACCAATTTTATTGCATACTCTATCGGCAACACGGACCAGGGCCAGCAGAAGATTTTTGGTATTGAAATCGTCCCGGTGATGATCCCGGGCGATAACACAGTATTTTTCCGGAATATTCCATTTCTTCATCAGATTATACCCCTGCTCGGTATGCAGCGATACCATCGCCTCAGAAAGCAATGAAGAGGTAGTCCGTATAGTGCTGTTTTTTTTCTTCATCTGCTCAATAACCATAAGAACGAAAAGCTTTCCGACATCATGAAACAGAGCGGCAAAAAAAGCTTCGCTTTCCAGTTCTTCCAGCCCTGAACGCTTCGCCAGCCATTTCGCTCCCATGGCACAGCCGACAGAATGCTGCCAGAGCTTACGCATAATCTGTTTATGTTCTTTGTCCTTGCTGTGAAACTGATTTTTTGAAGCAGACAGCAGACTGATTCTGCCAACCTCACGTATCCCCAGGCGTACTATGGCCGCTTGAACAGTCAGCACTTCAACCAGTCCCATATAAAAGGAGGAGTTGGCCATCTGCAAAACCTGTGACGAGAGAGACTGATCACCGGATATGATATTGACAAGGACACGGGTATCGGGCTCTTTTTTCACCAGTTCCTGCTGCACCTTCAGGGCGGCGGAATTAAATACCGGGAGAACGATATTTCCTTTTTCGATAAAATGTTTTATCAAATCAACAAATGATGCTTTTTTTTCCATATCACTCTCCGGAAAGACGGCGAATTTCAGCAAGAGGGCGGGGAACACTGAGTTTCGGCAGACACCTGAGCAGTTCATCAACGCTGGTGGTACCGTTTGCCGCCTTCACCAGTCCATCTTCAAGTAAAGTCACCAGACCGGAGTGCTCAATACTTATCTGACGGATATCATAACTTGTCCTCTGACTCAGAATTGCATCCCGGACCAGTTCATTAAGGACAAGCAGTTCGAACACACCAACCCGGCCGCGGTATCCCGTCTGCTTGCACTCACTGCAGCCCCTGCCCTTCTTAAATGTAGCTCCAAGCAAATCCGTCATGTTGCAGCCCAGGCGCTGCAACTGTTGCGGTGTTATCTTCGTTTCTACAGCACAGGCAGTACAAACACGACGCAGCAGGCGCTGCGCCAGAACACTGACCACAGTCGAAGAAATAAGAAAAGGCGCAATATCCATGTTAAGCAGACGAATAAGTCCGCCGATGCTGTCTTCGGTGTGAAACGTGGTGATTACTTTATGACCGGTCAACGCTGACTGGACCGCCATTTCCGCCGATGATCGGTCACGAATTTCACCTATAACAATAACATCGGGGTCCTGCCGGACAATATGACGCAGGGTCTCGTCAAAAGTCAGGTTTATCTGAGGATCGATTGAACACTGGGAAATGCCGTCCATAATATATTCAACCGGTTCTTCCGCCGTTATAATGCTGATCTGCGGATTTTTGATATGCTGGATGCAGCTGTATACACTCGAAGTCTTCCCCGAACCGGTGGGACCAGTCACCAACAGCACGCCACTGGGCTGATACACCGCGTCCTCAAGAAACCTGTTTAACATTTTAGGTGACATGCCAAGCGAGTGAATATCCATCAACTCTTTTTTCTGCTTGAGCAGGCGAAATACGATTTTTTCGCCATGCACGGTGACATAGACCGAAACACGGATGTCGACCTTGCCCTCATCATAGTTGAAAAGAATCCTGCCGCCCTGGTGCCTGCGTCGCTCGGCGATATCGGCATCGCACATTATTTTGATACGGCTCGCCAGAGCTGGAATAATGTCGCGGGGGTAATCCTTAAAGTGGAGAAGCACGCCGTCTTCCCGGAATCGGATCTGGAGCCGGTCGGCCATGGGCTCAAAATGGATATCGCTGGCCTCAGTGCGCAACGCCTCCAGGACAACACTGTTGACAATTCCAACAACGGTATTGCTGTCGACATCAATTTTTTTCCCGGACTGCTGACCAGCCAGCAACCCCAGGGTTTCTTTCAGGGCGCTTTTGGGAGCAATCGCCACAGAAATATTTGCCCCCAGCATCTTTCTCGCCATAGCGATACTCTTCTGGTCCAGAGGATCACTGAAAGCAACGAGCAACGTCTTGTCGTCGGTATAGACAGGAACAAAACCGTGCTGAATCGCAATTTTGAGAGGAACTTTCTTGAGCTGTTTTTTATCGACAACCGAAAGGTTCACTTCAATAAGCGGATACCCCAACTGCATCGAAAGAATCCGATTAAAGAGCGATTCTTCAATAAAGTTATATTTTATCAGAACCTCGCCAAGTTTGAGATCCTTATCTTTTTCCTTCTGAATGTTAAATGCGGACCGAAGATCATCTTCGGGTAGATGACCAAGCTCGACAAGCAGCTCTCCAATACGCAGTGATGAAGAGGCGTCCGCCATGACCTGACGCACCATCTCGTCATTGACATACTTCAGCTCCTTAAGGACATTAAGAAGAGGTGTAGCGGTTGTCAGTTTGGAGCGGACCCGTTCGGCATACTGTACCTGTTTTCCGGTAACATGCCCCGTAGCCAGTAAAAGGGTGACTACTTCACCGTAACCGCCTGTCTCACTCTGATTCATACACCCTCACTCCTAACAGGACACTCTCTTAGCTCCCCTGAAAAACAGTCCTCTTCACCAGGGCAGGAAGCATATAACAGAAAAGCGGCCCGATGAAAAGAGTTTCAAACCCTGTTTTCTAACCGTCGGCCGCTTCATGATTTTTACCAGTTTTCCCCTAGAAGCTCAAAATAACCGGTTGGCTTGACGCAGGCAGGGCATTTGTCAGGAGCGCTCTCTCCCTGATGGATATATCCGCAGCTAAGACATCGCCAGACCGATACAGTCGGACGACGAAAAACCCTCTCGTTCTCTATGTTCGCCGCCAGTTCACGATACAGTTTTTCATGCTGCTTTTCAGCCACACTTATGGCATCGAATGTATCTGCAGCCCGCTCATAACCCTCCTGACCGGCAATTTCAGCAAATTGCCGGTACATGGTTTCATGCACGTAATTTTCAAGCTCAGCGGCAGAAATAAGGTTGGCATAGGTATCTCGGGTCACTCCCGCTGGAAAAGTCCAGCAGATTTCCAGTTCCCCACCATTAAAAAACTTAAAAAAACGGTGGGCATGTTCATACTCCTGCCTGGCTGTCTCACGAAAAATACCTGCTATCTGAATATATCCTTCTTCTTCTGCCCGGTGAGCAAAAAAATCATATCGTGTCCGCGCTTGAGTTTCGGCGGAAAAGGAAATAAGAATATTTTTCGCTGTTCTGCTTTCTTTAAAAACAGACATACGAGTCCCCCAAAATTATTCTTCGATAATAATGGCATCCGCACCGCATTCATCAGCCGCTTGACGGACAACATCTTCAAGATGTTTAGGGATAATATCATATTTGACAACAGAGAGAAGCTGGTCTTCATCATACTCAAAAACCTCTGCACAGAGCTTATTACAGTTCCTGTCACCCATACAATTTTTTGTTATAGTTGCCTTCATTGTACTCTCCTTTTTCAATCAGACTCAATATGATAGTTTGACACGATTCCTCAACTTCTTCAGATTCTCTGTAATGCCGTTGCAGTATAGGGAAATTCAGAAGAAAACACAAGCCATTCGACCACTATTTCTCTTCTCGTACCCTGATGTCCGCTTTTTCCATCCTTCTAATCCATCCAAAAGATATCTTCCCTCGCAACAACAAGAGTATTGACAATCCTTGTGCAAAAGGATCGAATAGATACTACAAAAAGAATACTCTGCCGCAGCATAGCTGCTCAGCCTGCCCGAAGGACACTGTAACGCATTTCTCAGGGAACAGGAGAGAGAGGCAGCAGCGGAACTACCCGACAAACTCCAATACAGCAAAGGAGCACGATGAATCCTGTGATCCCCCTTCACAACGGAGAAACCTACCTGGTAAAGCCAAGTAAAATCATAGCACTGGGTCTCAATTACCTTGAACATATCCAAGAAAGCCAGTCCGTCGACGTGCAGAATTTCACCAATGAAATCCCGACTGAACCAGTTCTTTTCTCCAAGACACCAAATGTTCTCATTGGCCCGGGAGATCCCATAATTCTGCCCTCTTTTCTCCAGGATTACGCTTTCCCCTCCTGCCGCACCGATTATGAGGCGGAACTTGCGATCATCATAAAAGACCGGGTCAAGAATGTCAGTGCGGGAAACGCTCTGCAGCACGTTCTGGGGTTCACCTGTTTTAACGATATCAGCCAGAGGAATCTGCAGAAAAACGAAAAAGCCGGCTGGTTCCGAGGCAAGTCCCTCGACACCTTTGGTCCCATCGGACCGGTTATTGTTCCTCCGGAAGAGATCGGCGATCCCCAGAACCTCCGCATCGAATGCCGCCTCAACGGCAATGTCGTGCAAAGCTCCAATACCAGCTACATGATTTTTCCCATCGAAGAGATCATCGCCTTTATCTCCCGGAACTTTACTCTTGAGGCCGGAGACATTATCATTACCGGCACCCCCAGCGGCGTCGGACCACTGCAGGCTGGTGACACAGTCGAGGTGGAAATTGAAAACATCGGCACTCTCAGCAACCCGGTCCGGGCAGAATAGAGTTTTTTCTTTTTACACAAAATAAGGCAGTCGTAATTTCTGGAAATACTTGAATGAACGTATTTATTGTCTATTATCATCCCGAGCCTCACAGTTTTAACAGCGCCATGCTGCAAAAAGCTGTCGAGGTTTTTCAGAGCAAGGGAGATGCGGTCCAGGTTTCAGACCTGCACCAGTCAGATTTCTCTCCCGTTTCAGGGCGGCATAATTTTAAAAGTGAACAGAACAGCAGTTTCTACAAACAGCAGTTCGAAGAGCTGCACGCCACCGAGACGAACAGCTTTGCGGAGGAAATAGAGGACGAAATCAGCAAGGTGGAGTGGTGTGACCTGATGATCTGGCAGTTTCCCCTGTGGTGGGCCGGTCTTCCCGCACCATTGAAAGGATGGGTTGACAGAGTCTTTGCCATGGGCAGAACCTATGGCAACGGCCGCTGCTATGAAAACGGCGTTTTCCAGAAAAAAAAGGCCATGCTCTCCCTGACCACCGGCGGACCTCAACAGTCCTACCTGGAAGACGGCTTCAACGGCGACATTCACAGCATCCTTCGCCCGATCCACAGGGGAATTCTACAATTTGTCGGTTTCAGGATACTTTTCCCTCATATAGTTTTCGGACCAGCGCATCTGACGGACGAGGAACGGACACTCCTTCTGGGACAATATGGCAATCGACTGGCAGGCATCGAAAAAGAAAACACCATAGCGGTCGGGAAATATCGTTAAAAAACATCAACTTTCAAGTGCAGAAAAGAGGGGCCTATTGCATCCTCAGCGCCGCAAGAGCTCCCTCATCGAGCTGCACTCCGCGACGCATGAGCAGGCTCCCTTCAGCCAGATAGAGACGCACCAGGGCAATGCGATAATTGATGATCGCTTCAGCTTCGGCAATCTGGGTTCTCAAAAGATCCCGCTGGGCCTGGGTCACCAGCAGAGCGGTGCTGCTTCCGACATCAAACTTTTCTTTTTCCGCTACTGAAGTCTGCTCCTGGTAGCGACGGGTCGCTCTTGACGCGTCTATCAGACGACGCTGCCGCTCAACTTCGTTCACCGCAAGACGGACATCGAGCCGCACTATGCGCCGCAGATTGGCAACCGCCTCTTCGGCCTGCCTTCTGGCAGCAAAAGAGGCAAGATTCCTGGCCCGTGCCGCCCGATTATCGAGAAACCGACTCAACTGTAAACCGGCGCTCAACTCATAGGAATCACTATCAAGAGTCCGAAAGGAATCAGGAAAGCTGTCGCCATAGCCGGTTTTCCCAAGAGTGATAAAGAAATCAAGCCGCGGCAGAAGACCGTTGCGGGTCATTATCGTTTCAAGACTGTTCCGGCGGAGGCGGAGCCTGGCTTCACCAAGATCCGGACGGAACTTCAGGGCCAGTTGTAAGCGATCCTCGAGATCGCTGATCTCCTTCGGGTCAAGCCGCGGCTCGCTTACAGCCCTGAGAAAGTGACCATCAGGTCTTTCAGACCCGGGGCTGATCAGGTTCAAAAGATGCAGCCGATTCTCCTCAAGAATGCCTTCTGCCGTCACCAGAGCCTGAATCCGCAGCGCCTCTTCAGCCCTGGCAGCTGCAGCTTCAAACTCCGGCAGCAGACCAACCTCGATGCTCAGCTCAATCTCTTCCCGCTGTTTCCGCGCCACCGCAAGAGATTCTTCAAATATCCTGATTTCCTCCACGGCAAGAACATAGCGCCAGTAAGCGATCTCCACATCCGCCAGCAGGCTGTTGATAAACCCTTTGAGCTCTTCAATGCTTGCCAGGGTGTCAGCCTCGGCAATACGTACCTTGGCCATGTTGACCGTGCTGCCAAAACCGCGCAGCAGAGACTGGGTCATGCTGAGCTGAAGCCGGGCCTCATCCTCTTCCCAGCCGCTATCCCTTTCCCTGGTGAGTTGATTAACACTCACTTCCAGAGATGTTCCACTGGGAAGTTCCTGACGGATACCGGCAGAAAGGGACACTGCCCGGTCTGATTCATCCCGTTCATTGACGGAAAAAACAGCAGCATCATCGTTGTTTCTCGAATACCTTCCTTCAGCAAACAGCTCCGCATCATAGGCACCCCGTTCGATCTGCTCAAAGGCCCCCGTAATCACGGGTGTAATCTGCTGGACCCGCAGATCTCCATTATGCTGCAGTGCCAGCATAACGGCCTCTTCAAGCGAAAGATCTTCCGGAACAAAGAAATCGCTCTGCTGCAGCGAAATGTTTTTCTCCTGCCCGATGCCGATTTCAACTGTAGATATTTCACCTTCATCACTCTCTATAGACAGGTGAGGTTCCTGCTCTGCCTGAAAAACATGCCATTGATCCACCGGAGCGCATCCTGTTGCCGCTGCAATGATACACACACAGCAGAAGAGGAATATCCGATCCACAAGAGACATTTTCATGACGTGACCCCTTCTTTTTCCGGGTGACAAAGAGAGTAGACCGCTGGAATCAGAACCAGGGTGATCAAAGTCGACCCTGTCAGCCCTCCGATGACGGCCCGTGCCAAAGGGGCCTGGGCATCGGCGCCTTCCCCTATCCCCAGGGCAAGCGGCATCAGGGCCAGAATGGTAGTAAGCGATGTCATCAAAATTGGCCGCAGTCGGCGTCGTCCAGCTTCAGCAACCGCTTCATCGACCCGAAGTCCACTGCGGCAGAGCTGCCCGGCCTGGTCAACCAGCAGGATGGCATTGTTGACCACAATACCACCCAGCATAATGCATCCTATGGAAGACTGCAGGTTCAGGGTTGTATCGGTCAGAAAAAGGATAACCAGCACTCCCACGGCGGCAACGGGAACCGAAGCCATAACCACAAAGGGGTCCCGCAGAGACTCATACTGGCAGGCCAGCACCATGTATACCAGCAGGAGCGCCAGCAAAAGAGAGACAAAAAGTTCCCGGGAAGCCTTCTGCTGCTCTTCATAGTTGCCGGCCACCAGCAGATCATACCCCACAGGACGTGCTATCTGGTCGAGTGCGGCGAGAACATCGGCTGCAACCGAGCCCAGGTCACGTCCCGTCACATTGCCTCTTACGGTAACGAGGCGCTGCTGGTCTTTTCGGTCGATGACAATCGGTCCAAGCCCTTCTTCATGGGTCACCAGGTTTCTGAGGGCAACCTGATCACCGGACTGCGTCGTCAGGGTCAAATCCAGAATCTCTTCAAGGGTGCGGTTTTCCACATCCTCAAGCTGCACAAAAATGCGGTAGGAGTTTCCCTGGGGCCGGAATTCTCCAGCTTTAGAACCGGCCACGGCAGTTTCAAGAACTTCCGTCACATCCCGAACCGTCAGGCCAAGATCGGCCACCTTGCTGCGGTCTACCTTAATCTCCTGCTGCGGAATTCCAGCCTCAGTGCTCGTCTCCACATCAGTAATACCAGGTATTTTCTCTATCATCCTGGCTGCCTGTACAGCCAAAGCATCAAGCGTCTTCAAATCGAAACCGCGAATTTCGACGGTGATTCCTTCAACGCCGCCCAAAAGTCGTTCCAGAAGGAACTGTCCCTGCGGTGCCCGGGTCCTCACCACCATTCCGGGTATGGCGCCATCAAGCAGTTCACGCAGGTCATCGGCAACCTCGAGATTGGAACGGTCACGCTGTGCCGCAGGAACCAGAGAGAGACGAATATCGGCCCTAGTGGCATCGCTTGGCCGCCATCCGGAGGCACCGATACTGATAACCTTCGACACTGTTTCCGGAACCGCCGGATACACAATCTCCTCAAGTTTCCGGGCCTGCCGATCAAGAAGGTCAAGGTGAGTACCGATCTTCATCTCACCACTGATGCGCACCTCTCCTTCATCGCTTGGCGGCAGGAACTCGCTGCCGATAAAAGGGGTG
>JAZBNU010000085.1:0-4282 GCA_036350815.1 Desulfopila sp. | reverse complement strand
GTCGAGTATTTCTTCTTTCAGATCATCGTCTTCATCAAGGTTTTCAAAGTCTTCGAAATCGAAGGCCAGTTCCGGGATAACGCTCAGCGCTGAAATTTCATCGATATTGGCGCCGAACAGTCCTCTGAATGCGACATTGTAAATTTCTTCGTAGATGGGTGAGAAGTTGTTTTCTGCAAACCATTGTCGGGCAGTGATGCTGTCAAGCCTTCGGACAGCGTCGTTGAAAACGAGATCCGGGATTTCCTCATATTTTTCATATGCTGTTAGGACTGTAGCGGCAAAACGATTGTACTCGCCGCGGCTGCTCCTGCTGATGAGGAGCTGTGCTTTGCCGTAATCCCCGATATAGAACCTCCCGGAAAAGGCGATGAGATCGGCTGGGGCGGGTATCTGACGCAGGGTGAGGCCAAGAGCGGTGATGATTTCCTTGAGGGGCGCTTCCGGATTACCAAGGTATTCCGCACCTTTTGCGTAGGGGATACCATGGTGCCGGCCGGAAAAAGCGCGGCCGCCGGGCTGTTGGTTTTTTTCAAGAACAAGCAGGTCGTATTCGGCGAGGGAAAAGGCTGCGGTAAGTCCGGCGATGCCGCCGCCGACAATGATGACATCATAGATTTCGTCGCGGTTTTCCACTGGTGCTGCAGCTGCCGGGGTACCCAGGCAGCTGAAGAGCGCGATTACGATGGAGAGCAGCAGAGGAACGAAATTGATGTGCATGCGAAAACCTCACTGAAAAAAATCGTAATTGTTACAAGCCATGGTGGACTCGAATTCTTGTGTCAGACAGTTGTCGGATCAGATCCGCTGTTCTGTTGTGCTGTGGTTATTTTTTTCAGCAAATACTGCTCGGTTGCGGCCCATTTCCTTGGCCTGGTAGAGCGCGGCATCTGCTGCGGCCATGATGGTTTCCGCAGTTGTGCCGCATTCTGGTGCGCCGGCAATACCAAGGCTTATGCCGATGTGAGCCAATTTACCATTGGAAGCGTCTATGGGCCGGTGTATATCGGCAATAATCTTCAGGGCAAGGTTTTCTATTTCTGGCGAGTCGGCGCAGTCCTGCAGAAGGATAACAAATTCGTCACCGCCGATACGGCCGACAAGCGCGGACGACGGAACCGCATCACTGAGACGCTTGGCGACTGCTTGTATCACGACATCGCCTGCGGCATGTCCGAGAGTGTCGTTGACGGCTTTGAAACGGTCTAAATCACAATGGACCAGAGTGAAGGGATGGTCGGGAAGATTTTCCAGCGAGACATCGAGGACCCGGTTGAACTGGAGGCGATTGGCAAGACCTGAGAGAGGGTCGTGCATGGCAAGAAACAGGTTGCGGCGTTCGCTTGTCGCCAGGGAAGTGGTGAGTTTCCCGATTTTCCAGGAAATAGCGAAGGCGACAAGAGCCAGAAAGGCGCCAAGTAATCCGATGACCGGGATGATCGTATACCAGATTTGCTGTCCCGGCATGGCCGCGGTCCAGGAGAAATGACCTAAAGCTGCACCATCCACGGAAACAATGCGGTGCAGCAGCTGGTTTGAGGCAGCAGAGCTATGCAGATGGAATCTCAGGTCAGTGAAGGAAAGCTGGTCGTTTAGTCCGGCAAGAAGTTTGTGGTTGAGGTGGATGGCTGATACAAGAATAACAGGATCACCTGGAGGCAGAGCGGCATTGCCGTCGTCGGGAACAATGGCCATTGCACTGGCAAGAGCAACCTGCCCGTCCAGCACTATAAAACCATGAGTTGCAGCTGCAGGAGGGGAAAAAGAGGCGAAATCCTTTTGCCTGTGGCCTGCGGAGAGAGCCTCTTTACGCCTGGAAAAATCCTTTCGGGCCTGCTCCGCCAGGCGGTACAGCGGTTCGGTGGTGGCTATTTGCTGGCTGGTAAACTTGACGTCTTCCCTGTAGGCTTCGGCTATTACCGTATTATCCGGGCCAATGAGCAGATTCTGATCAATACCGAAATCGTACCAGAGTGAGTCCATAAACTCATTGGCGATAAAGTTCCGGTCGAGTGTCCGGCTGATTTTCATTACCGAAACATCCCAACGCGCAAGACTCAGCTGATCGCGGGCCAGCAGGCTGAACTGGTTTTCGAGAGCAAGGTCGAGAAGGAGCAGTTGATTGGCGGAGGCCTGCCTGTCTGCCTCCCGGGATGCAATACGCCCGGTAAAGACAAGTGACAGGGATGCGAGGACAATCAGGAGGGAGGTCAGCAAAAAGGCGAGCCTGGCAATATATCCTTTTGCGGACTTTCCTGCTGTATCACTATGGCGGCTCTGCATCCTGGGAGCAGAAATCGGCTTTTTGGGGGTCATGTCAGTTGTCCTGGGGACCGGAGGGCGCTCGTCTGCCCGCCTCTGGATAAAGCGTCTCAGCCGGATCGCTTTTCATTGCCGTTTCAAAATGTCCTGATAGTCTCTTCGTGTTTGCGTGTTTATAGCCTATCGTAATTACTGGGTCGTTTCCACTGTTATTTACCTGCTGCACCCAGGTCAGAGGGCAGGAGGGCGGGTGATTGAAGTGGAAAGCAGACTGCCATGGAGAAAAGCATTTGAGACTATTGGGGAAATAGAAAAATACATGGAAAAAACGAGAAGGAAAAGATAGGTTGCTTGAGGCTGATCGTCCTGAAGGGGGAGTTGCGGGAAAACCGGTACGGCCTGGAAAAATAGATACTTGTCCTTTAAGGTATGTTTTAGGAAATGTGACATTATATTATGGGGTTACCTTTGATGAAGATTCTCCACACCTCAGATTGGCATTTGGGACGTTCCCTTTATGGGAGGAAACGTTATGAAGAGTTTTCTGCCTTTCTCAACTGGCTGGCGGACACCATTGAGAAGGAAAAAGTCGATGCCCTCCTTGTTGCCGGTGATGTGTTTGATACGAGTACGCCCAGCAACCGGGCGCAGGAACTCTACTATCGTTTTCTCTGCCGGGTTTCTACATCCAGCTGCCGTCATGTTGTGGTTATTGCCGGAAACCACGATTCTCCGTCATTTCTCAATGCCCCCAGGGAACTGCTGCGCGCACTGAATGTGCATGTGGTAGGCTCCAGGGCTGAAAATATGAATGATGAAGTTATTGTGTTGCAGAAAAACCAGCAGATCGCGCAGATGAGCGCAGAGAATGTGGAAGCGATAATATGCGCCGTACCCTACCTCAGAGATCGCGATATTCGTAGTGTTGATCCGGGAGAAACTATTGACGATAAAAACCGAAAACTGGTGGAGGGTATCCGGGAACACTATTCTGCTGTGGTTGCAATCGCAGAACAAAAAAGAGACATATTGCAGAAGTCAGCACAGTCCGGGGATAAACACATTCCAATAATTGCCTTGGGGCATCTGTTTACCGCCGGTGGCAGGACTGTCGAGGGTGACGGCGTGCGGGAACTGTATGTCGGTTCACTGGCCCACGTGGGGGTGGAGATTTTTCCTTCATCAATTGACTATCTCGCCCTTGGCCATCTGCATGTACCGCAGGCTGTCGGTCGTGCCGAGCATATCCGCTATTGCGGATCGCCTTTGCCCATGGGGTTTGGTGAAGCGATGCAGGAAAAGAAGGTCGTCCTCGTTGAAGTATATCCGCAGATTACGCTGATGAACACAGATGAAAAAGCTGAAAAAGGAATCGGCGAAAATCAGCGTAATCTGCGGATAACAGAAAAGGTTGTCCCCTGTTTTCAGCAACTGGTCCGCCTGGTCGGGTCACTGGATGATATCCATACAAAACTGGAAGATCTGAAAAAAAAGGAGAGCTGTGCCTGGCTTGAAATTGAATATACCGGCAGCGACATCGCCGGCGGCAGCCTGCGCGAGATGCTTGATGAAGCATTGGCCGGATCCACAATGGAAATTCGACGGATAAAGAACAGGCGTGTCATGGATCGGGTGATCAGCACCATTGCCGAAAATGAAACACTTGATGATCTTGATCCCGGAGATGTTTTCAGCCGCTGTCTGGACACTTTTGCAGTTCCCGAGGAAGAGCGGGAGGAGTTGACTGTATCGTATGGGGAAATATTGAGGGATTTGATGGAAGATGATGTAAATGCTGAGTGATCCGCAGGAAGAACCACGAATGGACACGATAAGACACGAATTATTGTTAAAAGAAGAGGTGTATCAGATCGTAGGATGTGCCCTGGAGGTATTGAATACGCTCGGGCATGGTTTACTTGAGAAGCCCTATGAAAACGCACTGGCAGTAGAGTTTGGATTGCGGGGAATACCCTGCATGCAACAGTGCCAATATCCAGTAGTGTATAAATCCATACAG
>JAZBNU010000084.1:0-16281 GCA_036350815.1 Desulfopila sp. | reverse complement strand
TCCATCCGCCTCGCGTGTCATTGTTGATCCGACAACATTACAGATAGTTACGACACGCGAACCGAGCTGTCGGGCCAGACGTATCCCTGCCAGAGTATCAGCAGTCTCCCCTGATTGCGATATGGCTACTGTAAGGACATTATCATCAATAAGCAGAGTCCGGTAACGGAATTCCGAGGCAATATCGACCTCCACTGGAATCCCGGCCCATTTTTCGATCCAGTATTTGGCCACCAGGGCAGCATGCCAGGAAGTACCGCAGGCTACCAGAAAAATACGCCTGATATTTCTTACGGCATCATCAGACAAACCGATTTCAGGTAGTGTCACATCACCCGTTTCAAGGTTTACCCGACCACTGATAGTATTGGCTATTGCTTGCGGCTGTTCGAAAATTTCCTTCAACATGAAATGACGGTAGCCTGCTTTTTCCGCCATGGCAGTGTTCCATTCGATGACCGTTTCCTCGCGAAGGATCTTTTCTCCTGTAGCCTGCGACATGATGGTGTGCTTTTCTGATGTCAAAACAGCCAATTCACCATCTTCTAAAAACACAACACGATTTGTATATGGAAGCAGGGCCGGGATATCGGAGGCCATAAAAGAACCGATCTCGTCATGAACACCCAGAACCAGAGGACTCTGGTTTCTAGCCGCGACAAGAGTATCAGGCATCTCCGCCCAAATGACACCAAGGGCATACGATCCCTCAACCCTTGTTAAGGCCTGGCGGACAGCACTAACCAGATCTCCTTGAAGATATTCCTCTATCAAATGGGCCAGTACTTCAGTATCTGTCTCCGATGTGAAAGTATGTCCTTTCTCCTTCAGTTCCTGCCGCAGGGAATGATAGTTTTCAATGATGCCGTTGTGAACAATCGCCAGTTTGCCGGAACAGTCACTGTGAGGATGGGCGTTATCCGTCGTCGGAGCACCGTGGGTTGCCCATCGTGTATGTCCTATACCTATACAGGATTTGCTCAGGTAAGCTTCCTCTATGAGGTTTTCGAGATTAACAAGCTTTCCTTCACAGCGGTATTTTACCAGAGCCTCATTTTCGAGATAGACCACCCCCGCTGAATCGTACCCTCGATATTCCAGGCGCTTCAACCCCTCCAGTATAACAGGTACAACCCTCTTTGAACCAACATAGCCCACAATACCACACATAACATTCACCCTATTGTTAAGTATTGTAACGTCCTGATTGCAACAGCGCTACCCTTGTACATATTCGAACTGACCATAGCGCAGCCTGCTCCAAGCTCAGATCATATCCATTTCGTAGAGATGGCCCAGACTATGGATCACTTTCTTTCAGGACCAATAAAACCTTGAAGGATAACATTTCTTTTTTACTGATTGCGAGTTTTTTCTTTGCACTGTTAAAAAAAGAAGGTACCATCATTTCTGCAGGGCGAGCTTGTAAAATATTCTATCCAAACACAAATCTCCATGCAGTTGACTACCATAGAACAGTTTAACGATCTTCTTTATCATTTTTCTACAAAAACACAGATTATGAACGACAGACAGCGACTCAAGGAAATCCTTTTAGAAAAATCCTACCGCAAGGGTACCTTCAAACTTACCTCCGGCAAAACTTCCGACTTCTACGTCGACGGCAAACAAACCACCCTTTCCGCCGAAGGTGCCTTTCTTTGCGGCAAACTCCTCTTCGAGCTCATCCGCAACGAAGACCAAAGTATTGATTGTGTCGGGGGTATGACTCTCGGGGCTGACCCGCTTGTCACGGCTGTCTCCATAGCAAGCTATCTCGAGAACAGCCCTATTCCTGCATTTATCGTGCGAAAAGAGGCCAAAGGACATGGTACAGGTAATTATATTGAAGGCCTCGGCAACATGAAAAAAGGCGACCGGGTCGCTCTTGTTGAAGATGTGGTAACCACAGGTGGTACACTCCTTAAAGTCATTGAACGTGTTGAAGAAGCCGGTTTTACCGTTGGCCTGGTTGTTACGCTTGTAGAAAGAGAAGAAGGCGGTGCTGAAGCACTCAGAAATGCAGGATATTCCCTTAAATGGCTGTTCAGTAAATCAGAATTGTTGCGTGACGAAGAATGAAATGTAAACGTTGCCTTGAAAAGCTCGAGGTGTATCGAACGTGCGGTAAGGTAAGGATGCGCTGTACCGGTTGCCGGTGTGAATATCAGATACACGAAATTGCGGATCAACTTGACCAGGAAACAGAAGAGATTCTTGCGAGATATACAGCCATCATCTACGACTGAGCCCAAATCTCTCCTTACTTCACTTCCAGTGCAACACTTTTTACTCGTTCGAAGAGGCACACCGAGAGAAGTATTTTTCAATATTTTTCCGGCAGAATCTTCTTGCCTTCCAGAAAATGGCCATAATTATTTATTATCAGATACTTATTTTTTATGCTTGATAGATAAAGAAATCCTGTCACATCCGGATTTTGCATGCTTCCGTAGTAAAATATCCTCCTGACAACTTTAATCCATTGATCTATAAAGATTTAAATGCAATAATATTGAGGATATCAAAAAGTACATATTTAGCATTTGTTTACGAGTGGCTTTAAAAATGTGCGTGCAAAGTGTTTAACAAAGGTCCTTACAATGTTCTTTCCAAGCACTTTATAAGAGGAAAGAAAAAAGGCAACTATAACCGGGTGCGTTAGCTGACAATCATTTTAAGATACTATGCAATTTACTAAAACATTTGTTACAACAGATAATATTGCCACGATTACTTGTCCTAAATGCAGTAAATCGCGAAATATACCTATTGATAAGTATCGAAATAAAAAACATACCATTAAGGTTCGCTGCAGCTGCCATTCACAATTTATGGTGCTCCTCGACTTCCGCAGACATTACCGAAAAGAAACCAATCTTGACGGCACATACGTCATGGTTCCCCCTGCCGTAGGAACAGGGAGGCTCAACATTCTCAATATTTCACGAAGCGGGGTAGGGTTTACTATTGGTTTTGCCGTGAATGGATCACATGCCCTAAGCCCTGGACAGAAAATACGGATATCCTTTCAGCTTGACAACAGGAAACGGACCAACATAGAAAAGGTTGTTACCATACATAATGTCGATGACCATTATGTCGGCGGTGAGTTTGACCGCAATAGCGCTTTTGAAAAGGACCTGGGTTTTTATCTCCAACCCTAGCCCCGTTCTCAATGATATCGGCCCAGAGATTTCCCTATCATACTGCGGGCGTGCTCAAGAAAAGGGGTAATGGTGGTTCGGTCCGTGGCGCTCAACAAAACACCCTCCCGGGCTGCATCGGCAAAAAGATTATCACCTTCCTCGACGAGATCTATCTTGTTAAATACCTTCAGACAGGGGATTTCATGTAATCCCAATTCATGAAGAATTGTTTCCACTACTTTGATATGCTCTCTGAAAGAAGGGTTGGAGATATCAATAACATGGACCAGCAGATCCGCCTCCTGCAATTCTTCCAGGGTTGCCATAAAGGCTTGGAGCAACTCATCTGGAAGATGGCGGATAAAACCAACCGTATCGGTGATTATCACCTCGACATCCTCGGGAAAACGCAGCCTTCTACTGGTGGGATCAAGTGTTGCGAAAAGTTTGTCTTCAGCGACAATATCGCTGTTTGTCAGAGTATTGAGCAGGGTTGACTTACCTGCATTGGTGTAGCCCACCAGTGAAAGTACCGGAAGATCATTTTTCCTCCTTTTCGCTCTTCGCCTGTATCTCTCCTTACCGACACTCTTCAACTCCTTGCTCAGCCTGGCCAGTCTGTCATTGATCCGCCGCCTGTCAACTTCAAGCTTCGTCTCTCCTGGCCCCCTGGCACCTATCCCGCCCGTAAGCCTGGACAGAGCATCATCACGGGAAGAGAGCCTCGGTAGCATATATTTCAATTGCGCCATTTCAATTTGCAGCTTTCCTTCACGACTCATAGCCCGTTTGGCAAAAATATCAAGAATCAACTGGGTTCTGTCAATTACCCTCAGATCTGTAAAATCAGTTATAGATCGTATCTGGGAAGGATTGAGTTCATGATTAAAGATCAGCAGATTGGCATTGAGCTGCAGTGCTCTGATCATTATTTCGGCAAGTTTTCCTTTACCCAGGATAAGTCGAGGATTAACCTGCCTGCGCCTCTGCAGCACCGTTTCCAGCACCACAATTTCATCAGACTGGGCTAGTTCCACCAGCTCGGCCATGGCCTCTTCCGCAGCCATTTTAGATTCAGTACTGACGCTTACAAGAATGGCCCGGTCTTCACCTTCTTTGAGCTGCTCCGCCCCACTTTGCCTCGAGAATCGTGCTTCAATAGCACCAATAAGTTCCTCACAGGATGTCTTTTGCCGCGCAGGGTGGACCACTTCAAGATAGTGGTAGCTTACTTCTTCTCCGCCCGGCAACAGATGAACTCCCTGAAGATTACCAGGTAAACCTTCCTCTTCCACATGAAGAACGGCAAGGAGGTCAAGGCGGAGAAATAAGAGATCCATCAAGTCTTCGTCATTAATATTCTCGCCGGCAAGATGGGTATGAACCAGACGAAGACCGCGCAGCCTGCCGCCAGCCGTCCTGACGTGTCCAATGGGAGGAATCATGATGCCGGAATGACTGCCGACAATAAGTGTCTCAATTTTCCCTGATCGATGGATCAACAGGCCAATCTGACGATTCAATTCAAAAGAGAGTCTTGCCAGAGTGCGAGCCGCTTCCGGACTGATGATTTCAGTTCTCGATATTCGCTTCCCGGCAAGAACGTTGAGTTGCTTAATCTGGCTTTTTTTTAAACCATCAATATTTCCACTCAGTATTCCTATGGTCTTCTCCTCTTGTCGAGTTACAGTTATTCCTGGAAATTTTGCACATTAGGGTATCTTCTGCCATATCCGAAGGCTTTACTGGTCACTTTTAGACCAAGAGGTGCCTGTTTTCTTTTGTATTCATTTACCCGAATACGTCTGAGTATATCACGCACTGTACTCTCATCATACCCCTCATTAACGATATCGGCAAATCCCATGCCTTCCTCCAGATGCAGCTCTACTATGGAGTCGAGGACATCATAAGGCGGCAGGTCATCCTGGTCAAGTTGTCCCGGCTTCAACTCCGCACTTGGCGGTTTGCTAATGCTGCGCCAGGGGATGATTTCTTTTTCTCTATTGACATACTGCGCCAGTTTGTAGACAAGCCGTTTCGGAACATCAGCGATAACCGCGAGACCGCCGCTCATGTCACCATACAAGGTGCAGTATCCTACGGCCATTTCACTTTTGTTTCCTGTAGTAAGAAGGATAGAACCAAATTTATTAGAGAGGGCCATAAGGATATTCCCTCGAATTCGAGCCTGTAGATTCTGTTCCGTCAGGTCTTCTTCAAAACCTGCAAAAAGAGGGGCAAGAGTCTTTTCAAAACCCTCGTAAAGATCCTTAATGGGAATGACGCTGTAACGACATCCAAGGGCAAGGGCCAGTTTTTCGGCATCTTCTCTCGAGTGAGAAGAACTATGAGCAGATGGAAGTGCAACTGCCATAACATTTTCAGCCCCAAGGGCATCGACTGCTATGGCAGCAGTGAGAGCGGAATCTATTCCTCCGGATACCCCGAGCACGGCCTGGGAAAACCCACTCTTGCGAATATAATCACGGACGCCCATGACCAGGCCTGCATATACGGCCTCGGTCTCATCATCAACCTCAGAGCCTTTGATCAAACCATTCCAGTCAACAGTGTCGACTATAAGCATGTCTTCTTTAAAACCTGCTGCTTTGGCAGTTATTTGACCTCGGTTGTTCATGGCGAGACTGCGTCCATCAAAAAGAAGTGCATCCTGCCCGCCAACCTGATTGACATACAGAAGAGAAGTTTGGTATCGCCGACATAGTTCAGACAGCATGGCATGCTTCTTTCTTTCTTTCTTGAGATGAAAAGGAGAAGCTGAAATATTGAGTACGGCCTGAAGTCTCTGGTTGTGAAGCGTGGCTCTCTGATACAATTGAGCTACAGGTTCCCGGCTGTAATCTTCAACTTCATGATGCCATATATCCTCGCAGACGGTCACTCCGAAACAATGGCCATCCAGAACATACAGCTCCGTCGCATCGCCAGGTTCAAAATATCGGGTTTCATCAAAAACATCATAGGTCGGTAAAAGCTGTTTGTTCGCCTGAAAGATGATTTCACCCTGCCGCGCAACTACGGCTGAATTATACAGTTTTTTCCCTTTAGGCTCCCTTCGTTCGGAAAAACAGCCAAACAACACATCAATGTCGGGAAGCCTTGCGGGCAGAGCGGCAACTGCTTTCTTTTGCGCAGCAACAAAAGAAGTCCGTTCCAGTAGATCCTGAGGCGGATACCCGGAAACCGCCATTTCCGGAAACATTGCCAACCGGCAGCCGCACGTATAGGCCTTTTCCGCCCATGCAACAATCTTGTTACAGTTAAAGTCGAAATCACCAATTACAGGGTTTGTTTGAATCAGCGCTATTTTCATCTTGAAACCACCTTGGACGATGAATCATTGCAATAAAGATTCTGTCTGCAACGACACAACCTCCCTGAATCCTCTATCAGAATATCGGTTACAGCTCTTCTTCAGTTCTTTAGCGTATTAACCGTATAAATTCAATCGGTTTTACGTTGTCGCATAACAGGAAATCAACCAGCACTACTCTTTCATTTTCCTCTGATACTGGTAGACGGCCCGGTTATGTTCTGCCAATGTTCTGGAAAAATGATGGGTCCCATCATTTTTTGAGACAAAATAGAGGTAATCCTCGTCTGCTGGATGCAGCACAGCCTGCAGGGATGCTTTTCCAGGATTACTGATAGGGCCAGGCGGCAATCCTTTGATAACATAGGTATTGTATGGTGTCGCTGCCTTGAGATCCGTCTTGGTAATGGGCCCTATCGCACCATCCCTGCCGTAAATAACGGTAGGATCAGACTGTAATCGCATACCTTTTTCCAATCTGTTGAGAAACACGGAAGCAATCACGGATCGTTCGTGCTCTGCCCCGGTTTCTTTTTCCACAATAGAGGCAAGGGTGACGACTTTGTGAAGGTTAACACCTTCTGGTTCCAGAGAATCCCAAACATGGAAAAACCTGTTGACCATCGTTTTGAGTATCTTTTCTGCGTCAAAGGCAGGGATACGTGTAAGAAAATAGGTGTCGGGGAAAAGATATCCTTCAAGGCTCGATACTCCCTCAAGACCAAGGGAGGAAATAAAGTCCTGGTCGTGGACGAGCCGGAGAAATTCCATCTCATCGCACCACCCTCCCGCAGCAAAAAGTTTTGCCACAGCCTGTGCCGTCAAACCCTCAACGACGGTCACAGGATGCTGCACAATTTCAGCTCGGCTCAGTTTTTCCAGGATTTCCAGAGGAAGGCTGCCACCGGATAGTCGAAACTCGCCGGCCTGCAGCTTATCGGCCAGCCCATGAACCCGGCCAAGAATTTTAAAGCGGACATCCGGGTATATCAATCCGGCATCTGCTAAAATGTCGGCAATCGCACTAAAGGAAGCCCCCGCAGGGATTAGAACGACAACCTCTTCGTTTTCACCTGGCCCTGCAGCATTCTTATAGTTATCAAGCCAAAGGAAAACTCCAACTCCACAGAATAACATCAGGAAGATCGTCACATACACAATCTTCCTGAATCGAGATCCTGGAGATGGCAGAGGCTCTTTATAATCAGGTTCCGCCACAATTCACTATTCTTAGCTGCTTGTTTTCTTACCGGTCGTGGGCCTGGCAGTTTTTGCAGATGACCGTGGAAAAGCCAGCTGGACAATTTCGTCCATACTTTTAACCGGGAAGAACTGCATCTTTTTCCGGATGGTCTCGGGAATATCCGCAAGATCTTTCTTATTCTGTTCAGGAATAATGACTTTATGTATATCAGCGCGCAGTGCAGCCAAAGCCTTTTCTTTAAGGCCGCCAATGGGAAGAACTCTGCCACGCAGAGTGATCTCACCGGTCATGGCCAGTTTTTTGGCAACTTTCTTCCCTGTTATGGCGGAGTAGAGAGCAGTTGCCATTGTTATACCGGCAGAGGGGCCATCTTTGGGAATAGCACCCGCAGGAACATGGACATGTATATCTATTTCATCGAAATAGCTGGGTTCCACCTTGAGGTCCGCATGACGGCTGCGACAGTAAGTCAAGGCGGCCTGAGCCGATTCCTTCATAACCTCACCCAATTGTCCGGTCAGGATCAGCTTGCCTTTTCCAGGCATGAGATTAACCTCAATATGAAGTATTTCTCCGCCGACTTCCGTCCAGGCAAGCCCGGTTGCCAGCCCGGGTTGGTCCAGAGAATCCTGTTCCGACTCGGGAATTGTTTTAGGCGGGCCAAGATATTTGTCGATGGTTCGCACGGAAATAGAATAGGGACCGGTTCCCCCTTCAGCTATTTTCCGCGCTATTTTGCGGCAGACTTTACCTATCTCTCTTTCCAGATTCCGTAATCCGGCCTCATAGGTGTAATGAGTCACCATATATTTGAGCGTCTCATCATCTATCCGCATGTGTCTCTTTTTAATGCCGTTTTCCGTAAGCTGACGCGGCAGCAGATATCTATTGGCAATAACGATTTTCTCTTCCAGGGTATATCCGGATAATCGAATGACTTCCATACGATCATACAGCGGCCCCGGAATGGTATCGCTCATATTAGCCGTGGTAATAAACATCACCTTGGAGAGGTCAAAAGGGAGATTAAGATAATGATCGGAAAACTCAAAATTCTGTTCCGGATCCAGCACCTCAAGAAGAGCCGAAGATGGATCACCCCGATAGTCGGAGCCGATCTTATCAATCTCATCCATCATAAACACCGGATTGTTGGAGTTGGTTGTCTTCAGCCCCTGAATAATTCTGCCTGGCATAGCACCTATATAGGTGCGCCGATGTCCTCGAATTTCCGCCTCATCACGCATACCACCCAGGGAAATCCTGTGGAATTTCCTTCCCATGGCCCGTGCTATGGATTGCCCCAGAGACGTTTTACCAACCCCGGGAGGTCCGACAAAGCAGAGAATCGGTCCTTTGGTTGATTTGTTCAGTTTCCGTACCGCCAGGTATTCAAGGATTCTCTCCTTCACCCGCTCCAGGCCATAATGATCTTCATCAAGAATTTCTTTGGCAGCTATGAGGTCAAGTACATCCTTGGTCGATTTTTTCCAGGGAACATCGAGAATCCAGTCAATATAGGTACGAATGATGGTGGCCTCGGAGGAATCAGGATGCATCATCTCCATACGGGAAATCTGCTTTCTTGCCTCCTTTTTGACCGATTTTGGCATTTTCGTTTTCTTCAGTTTTCTTTCAAGCTCTTCAATTTCCTGCAGCCGTTCATCCGTATCACCAAGTTCTTTCTGCAGGGCATGAAGCTGCTCCCGGAGGAAATATTCCCGTTGGGATTTACTCATTTCCTCCTTGGCATCATTTTGTATTTTCGCCTGCACCGTTGAAACTTCAAGTTCCTTACCCAGAAGTTCACTGACCAGTTTAAGTCTCTTTACAGGGTCAATTTCTTCCAGGATCGATTGCGACTCAACCACCTTCAAACGAAGGTTTGAGCCTACCAGATCTGCCAGGCGTCCAGGGTCTTCGATGTTGTTGATTATCATCATCAGATCGGCGGAGAGAATACCCCGGAGAGACATTATTTTTTCGGTCTGTTCTCTCACGGTACGCATGAGCGCTTCCACTTCAACTGTGATCTCCTCAACCTCCGGCTCTATTATTTCCTCAACCTTTACCTGATAAGAGGGCTCAGTACGGATAAATTCCTTAATACGTGCCTTGGCCATTGCCTGAACCAGTACCTTGAGTCTGCCATCAGGCAATTTCAAGGTCCTCATGACCATACAGACCATACCGACTTCATATAAATCTTCGATATCAGGATCATCTTTGGTAGCATCCTTCTGTGTCACCAGCATGAGGAGCTTGTTTGCTCCAAGAGCCTCGTTCACAGCCTCGACCGAGCCGGGACGTCCAACGAAGAGCGGTATAATCATATAGTTGAAGACAACTACGTCACGAACCGCCATCATCGGCAGAACTTCAGGAATCTCTACATCCTCGCTGCTTGAGAAATCGTCCATTCCGATACTTAACGAATCATTAAATTCCACAAAAACCTCCTAAAAGGTGCAAAAACCACTATTTCAGCCAATAGAATAAAATCTCCGGCATTGCCATAGCAGTAAAAAGAGTAAGGCACATTCAGACCACAATTTTTTCTATGATCTATGGTACACATTCTTGTTCCATTTATCAAAAGTTGGCTTAAGCTAAACATTGAAACGTTGTAAGTCAAGAAGCCTCTGCTCAGACGCTGAAGGAAAAAATTCTTTTTTGTTGAACTCTTTCGTCGTATCCTCCATATTGAGGCAACACTGATAATTTATCCATAAAGATACCGTCTTTCGGAGAAAAACCATGCTCTACAGTGAATCATTTTTCGACGTAACTGATTTTCCCCATCCTCAGCTCATCCAGCCAGCCGAATATGTATGGGAAGGGCTCAACCGCCTCAAAGAATATCTGCTTGACTACCCTTTCTCCCCATTGTTCACCTCTGTTTTCCACAACAATACGCCGCTGGAGAGGACAATTATTCTCCACAACGGCGCCGTTATCGATGGAACTGAGGCACAGCTTGTCTTCGGAGACACCACGGCGGGAGGTCTGAAGGTATATCTTAAGGATGAACTGCTGGCTGGAGCCTCGGTCTTAATGGCAGGATCATGTTTTTCGGGAGAAAAAATTGAAATAGGAAAAGGTGTTCTGGTTGAATGCGGAGCCATGATAAAATCACCCATTGTTGTGGGTGACTGTAACGAGATCAGACAAGGCGCCTATCTTCGCGGCAATATTATTTCCGGCAAGGGCTGCGTTCTCGGCCATACTACGGAAATCAAACATGCAATTTTCCTCAATAACGCCAAAGCAGGTCACTTCAACTATATCGGTGATTCCATATTAGGAAACAATACCAACCTGGGCGCAGGTACCAAGTTCGCCAATCTCAGGTTTGTCGCGGGCAATATTCATATAGAGAGCGAAGGCAGGGATATCGATACCGGCCGCAAAAAATTCGGAGCCATACTTGGCGACAATTGCCAGACCGGCTGCAACTCGGTCACAAATCCAGGAACAATTCTAGGCCAGGATTCGTTTGTTATGCCTAACGCCGTGGCACGCTCCGGATTTCATCCCCCCGGCAGCTTTATTCGCAGCTGAAGCAGCTCAACTGTCCTGGGCATTTCAGATAGTTTCCAGCATATAGAGCGAGTAAAAATCCAGTCGTCGCTCTCTGGTTTCAAGCCGATCTGTTGCTATCTCACTTTTCCCGACGCAGAATGCCGTGAGGCTCACCCTGCGAAAGCACCGGTTCTGTCTGCAGATAAACGAGGTTGCCGGGATTGGCAAAGGAAATATCTTCTTCCAGTGGCGTAATCATAGAAACCACTTCAACGTTCTGCAGCGACATCCCCCGCCCCATATATTCGAGTTTCTCGCCCACTTGAAGACGGTTGCGTATCTCTACCAATACCCTCTCCCCACTCTCTCGTATCACCGCCACAGGTTCAACAGCCTGTTCTGCCCTGCTGGAATAATAGAGCATATCATTTTCGTCGGGTTTACGGCGGATGAAGTTTTCCGTTATACCTCGAGTGCCGGTTTTACTGATTTCCCGATAGAACTCTTCCGGGAAGACGATTTCCTCAGGATTCTGCCACGCAGACTCCGGCAGACTGCCCAGGTAGTCCAGTGCCGCTCTGTAGACCCGCACGACCCCGCCCACATAAAAAATTGACTTCATCCGCCCTTCAATTTTCAGAGAATCGACTCCGGCCGCGACAAGCCCCGGTAATACTTTGAGCAGACAAAGATCCTTGGAATTAAAGATATAGGTACCGCGTTCATCTTCCTCCACGGGGAACATCTCTCCGGGACGCTTTTCCTCAACCAGGTGATAGCTGAATCTGCATGGATGAGAGCAGTTTCCTCTGTTGGCGTCTCTTGCTGTAAGATAATTTGACAACATGCACCGTCCCGAATAGGAGATACAAAGCGCTCCATGTACAAAAACCTCCAATTCACCCGACACCCGCTCTCGTATCGCGCAGATCTCTTCCAGTGAAAGCTCTCGAGCCAGATTCAGCCGTGACACCCCCTGGTCAAGCCAGAAAGCTGCTGCAGCATGATTGGTGACATTTGCCTGTGTAGAGAGGTGTATCGGAATCTCCGGGGCAGTCAAACGTGCAATCTTGAGAATTCCCGGATCGGCAATGATAAAAGCATCAACACCAAGTTGGTCCATTTCGGCAAAATATTCTTCCAGTCCATTGAGATCTGCATTATGGGCCAGAATATTCACGGTTACATATACTTTTTTGCCATGGACATGGGCATATTCAATCCCTTTCACCATATCGGAGGAAGAAAAATTCCCGGCTTTAGCACGGAGGCTCAAATCCTTTCCACCGAAATACACGGCATCTGCGCCGTAATGCACCGCCGTAATAAGTTTTTCCAGATTACCGGCAGGAGCCAGAAGTTCAGGAAGCTGCTTTAAGACCGTCGAGCCTTTGCAGCTTTCATTTTTCATCATTTTTTAGTAGGATGTCAGTTTTGTTGTTCGAACACGACATGCTTTCAAATAGAGATGCATACATGGGGAAAACGTTCTGCATTTCACCAGAACCCGCCACAGCAGCAATTCGCCCGCTCTGCCCAATGCAGCAGCAATGTATAGTGTTCATCACTGCAAAGCACAAGTGAATAATAAGGAATGATGTGGAAAGAATAAAGGTCGGAATTGCCATGAGCGGAGGAGTGGACTCCACCGCTGCCGCTCTAATGCTGAAAAACCAGTATGATGTCACCGGTTTTTTTATGCAATTGGCACAACCGGATAGAGAAAGGCAGATCGCCCGTGTCAACGAAATTGCCGACAGAATCGGCATCCACCTCCATGTGATTGATCTGACAGATTCTTTTGACAAGCACGTGCTGCAGTACTTCAGTCAAAGCTACCTTTCAGGAAGTACTCCCAATCCCTGCATCGTATGCAACAGAAAAATCAAGTTTGGCCTTTTTTTAGAAACCCTTATAGACAATGGGATGGATATGATGGCCACAGGACATTATGCCAGGATAGTACAGTCGCCGCAAGGGTATCACCTCTATAAAGGAAAAGACCGGCATAAAGACCAATCCTATTTTCTCTCCCGATTAGAGCAGAAACAGCTCAGCAGGCTTCTTTTTCCTCTGGGCGGACTGCAGAAGGAAGATGCGTATCTTTTGGCAGAGGAAAATGGTCATACTGGTTTCAGGGGAAAGGAAAGCCAGGACGTCTGCTTTCTGGATAAAACCAGTGTGGCTCAATTTCTGCAGAAAAAAGAGCAGCAGACTCTTTCTCCCGGTAATATAACAGACATAGCAGGCCGCATACTCGGAAAACACAATGGGGCAGCACACTATACCATCGGCCAGCGCAAGGGACTGGGTATATCCGCACCCCACCCCGTCTATGTTGTCGGTATTGATACAGCTGCCAACACTGTTGTTGTAGGAACAGAAAAAGAACTTTTCAAATCACAGATTATCATCCGCGACCTCCATTGGCTGGCAAACTGTCCCCCAAAACAACTGGACTCTTTTCTCGTCAAGATTCGCTCTACTCACAAAGGATCCATGGCAAAGCTCATAAATGGAGAAGAAGGCAACTGGATTTTACATTTTGATACACCGCAACGCGCCATCACCCCAGGGCAATACGCCGTCCTTTACCATAATGACGAGGTGATGGGTTCCGGAGTTATAGTGGAGTGACAGGTGTTCTTCTCTTCCATGTGTCACTGCCGAAAGCCAGGAATCACTCATGAAAAAAATCCATATCACTACTCTTGGCTGCAAAGTCAACCAATATGAATCAGCATCATTCCATTCACGCTTTGAAGAATTGGGCCATGAGATAGTCTCCTCCGGAATGGACACAGACATTATCGTCATCAACACATGCTGTGTGACCGGCAAGGCCGGTGCTCAGTCGCGTCAGGCCGTCAGGAGAGCGCTTCGACAGCACCCACAAGCAGAAATAGTCGTCACTGGATGCCTGACAGAAACAGCATCCACAGAGCTGGCCGCCATGGATGAGCTTCAGGGAAGAACTTTCAGTATCATCGGCAACGGTGCTAAAGATACACTGGTGGAGACTGCTCTTCAGGGTAAGCCTTCACTTAAGGTTCTGCAGAATCCGGTAGCCCGGCAAGAAAAAATCAGCAACCTGCCGATCCGCCAGTTCAGCAGCAGAACCCGGGCATATTTACGTATTCAGGACGGCTGTAATTCGTTCTGTTCCTATTGTATCGTCCCGACTACACGTGGCAGAAGCAGAAGTCTTCCAATCAAAGAAGTCATGAAACAGGCTGGAATTTTTGCCGGCAGCGGTTACAGGGAAATTATCATTACCGGCATCCATGTCGGCCAATATGGCGCAGATCTGGCCGATGAGACAGACATAGCTGCAATACTGGATAAACTCTGCTGTTCTGCTCCCACAGTACGATTTCGTCTCAGTTCGATAGAACCTTTGGAAATATCAGACAATCTTCTCGATGTGATGGCTAAAAATAACAATTTTATGCCACACTTACATATTCCTTTACAGAGTGGGAGTGATGATATACTCTTGCGCATGAACAGGCGGTACACTACCGACTATTTTGCCGCAATAGTTGATCGTTGCCACAGCAGAATTCAGAATCTCGCTATAGGTATTGATGTACTGGCAGGTTTTCCCGGGGAGACAGATGCCCATTTTTCAGAAACCTGCTCTTTTCTCGAGGAGCTTGACTTTACCTATCTTCATGTCTTTCCTTATTCCAGGCGCCCGGGAACACCTGCAGCTGAATTCAAAAACCATGTGGGCAAGCATAAAAAAGATGAACGCTCAGCACATTTGCGCCAATTGAGCGACGAGAAGAAACTGCTGTTTTACCAAAAATTTATAGGCACTACCCGTCCTGTGCTTGTAGAAAACTCAAGGGATGACGAGGGAAACTTAAGAGGCTTTACCGACAATTATATTCCGGTCAGTTTTGCCGGCCACGACACACTGAAAAACACGGTTGCAGATGTACGACTCGATACCCTCAAAAAGACTGAAGTGCGAGGAACTGTAATTACGGAAAATCATGAAAGGTGAAATCATTGCCATAGGAAACGAGCTGACCTCTGGGCGCATATTCAATACAACCAGTGGTTTTGCTGCACGTCATCTTTTTGACGCAGGCTACGAAATCTACGCCATGCACACAATTGGCGACACACCTGAACTGATTGGAGAGGCCCTCAAACGTGCCATAAAAAAGGTTGATTTTGTTATTGTCACCGGTGGATTGGGAAGCACCGATGATGACCTCACCAACGAAGCTGTATCTCGCGCACTTAACAGGCCGACAATGCCGAATCTTGAGATAATGTCGCAGATCCGTTCGCACCTCAACGCTGTTTCCGGCAATCCTCTCAGTCCTCTGGAAAAGTTGGCATGGCTCCCCAAAGGAGCGGAGGCTCTTAATCCGAAAGCAAAAATGGCTGGCTACCAACTTTTTCACAACGGCAAACCCATCTTTTTTCTACCCGGTATTCCCAGTCAGATGGAGCAGTTACTGCTGGAGCAGGTGCTCCCTCGTCTGACTACCTGGTATTCTGACCCGAGTCGCGGAATGCGCCAGAAAATGCTGCGAGTTTTCAATATGGATGAAGTAGAAGTGAATTCCAGGATAGCCACCCTGAAACTGTGCAAATGGGTTGCTATCGGATATTACCCGGTTTTCCCGGAACTTCATATTTCCCTGACGATCCGGAAGCAGCAGAGCAGCCAGTGCAACGCTATCCTGTCGCAGACTACCAAAGCTATTTATGAGGCACTTGGGGATGTGGTATATGGACAGAACCAGGACAGCATGGAAACTGTTGTCGGTAGACTGCTCAGCAAAAAAAAGCTCCGTTTCGCCGTTGCTGAATCGTGCACAGGCGGCCTCCTTTCTCATAAAATCACAAAAGTTCCAGGCAGCTCAGCCTACTACCTCGGCGGTATCACATCCTATGCCGACAGCATGAAGGCTACCTTTCTTGGAGTACCAGAACCCATGTTGCAGAGACACGGTGCGGTTAGCAAAGAAGTAGCCGCAACCATGGCTGTTTCGATTCGAGAACGGACAGGTGCAGATCTTTCTCTCTCTATCACCGGTATTGCAGGG
>JAZBNU010000083.1:0-22626 GCA_036350815.1 Desulfopila sp. | reverse complement strand
CAAGCTTTTGCTTCTTGCTTGACAAAGTCTTGAGCTGGAGGTAATGAGTCAGGAAATCAGTCAATGGCGTCCAGTTTTACTCAGGAAACTGTTTTGCAAACTCTTTGTTTTCTCGCAGCTCCAACCCTGCCGGGCAACTCCTCGCAACCAGGTGATGCCCTGCTTTTCCCGGAATTCGGCGGTTTATTATTGTCAGGCAGCTTTGTCCCTCAGATCAGGATAGAGGCTGCTTTTTTTTTGCGCGGCACAGCTCTATATGAACCTGCATAGTGATCACTCTTTTCTGCTATCTTTTTTTCCACCTTTCATCTAACCTGGAACTATGGATTATCACGACGAAATACTCTATTCAAACTTTACTTACAATCCCGATTTCTACTATTTCCTTTATATCGGAGACCTGAAAGCTTACGGGCTCAACACCTTTGTTCAGGAAACCCTGAACAGAAGGATCTACAACAGAGAAGTCCGGTTTATTGCAATCATTCCAGACATCTGCATTCAGTACAATTATGCCAACATTTTCGTCATTAACCCGGAAGCAAGGGAAGATGCAGTGGACGAAGAAGCCGGCAAGCTCAATCTCAAGCCCTTCAGAAAAAGCTGCCGGATAAAATATAACCGTTTCATATCCGCTGTCTCTGAATCACCAACCATCCGGCAGCTGATCGATACCATCCTCAAGCGCCAGAATCAACTCTACATCAGTCTCTACGAGTCCATCGAGGAGCTTACCCTCGATGAAATAGAGGGTGTCTCCATCCTAGGGCCAGACAAACAGATCGCCAAAAGATTCAACTCCAAAGTATACCAGTACGAGAAGCTTGAAGGTATTGTCCCCATTGCCGATCACCGGATATGCCGGGGGCTTGAGTCGCTCCTGCAAACCAGTACCGACCTCAGGGAACAATGGAGTGACGGAATCTTTGTCAGTGAACCGTATTCGGCTGCAGGGTCAGGGTCTGCCGTCACCACTACTCAGGAAGAGGTTGCTTCCATATTTACCGATCCGGAAGGCCTGTACCTGATTTCCCGCTATATTCCACATCAGTGGGACCCAACGGTTCTCGCCGTTGTAGCCAATGAAAATGATGTTTATATAGCCGGAATTGCAGATCAGATTATCGTTGGGGGAAACCGTTTCGTCGGCTCCAAATACCCAACCATGCTGCCGGACAATCACCAGAAGACTCTACGCGATTACACGATATTGGTCGGAAAGGTGTTGGGGCAGAATGGGTATCGCGGCATATTCGGCTGCGATTACCTCATAGATGATTTTGACAACGTCTTCTTCCTGGAAATTAATGCAAGAAAGCAGGGAACAACTCTCGAGTTCTGTCTCACTTTAGAGCAATCTCTCCCTGAAGGGTCACCAACACTAATGGAACTGGAATACTTTGCTGTTACTGAAGACCGTTTCCCGAAAAACACCAAAGAGCTTGTCCGCAACTGCCGCAACCTCCACTGGGGTACCTATAATTACAAAATAGAAACACAAAAACGTACTACAGGCTATATTCCCCAGAATGTATATGAACGAGAAACATTCAAAAAAGTTGCAAATGGTGAGTTGATCAAAGATTTTGCTATTCTGGAACATGTCGGGACAAATTTTTACGTCATGCCGGGCACCTTCCTTGCCCGTGTTGTTTCTGTCGCTACGAATAGAGACGATGTCAATGAAGGACTGTGTCAAGGCGTTGGTTTTATAAAACAAACTATTGAAGAGGCTTAATTACTTATCATGGAACCGCACATACGAAGCGATCAGGACTGTCACAATGCTCTGGATAAATACACCTTGGATCTCATCAGCGAACTCCGTTCGCCTCTGAAAAAGGATGACAGAAAACCGGTTAGCGCAGAGATCAAACGTCAAATATCAGCGCTTGTCAATACAGCCTGCAAGCAGAAGCTGACACAACCGATCATTGATCTTTTTCAGCGGCTCCTGGCTTTGCGAGAACAGGGAAACACTATTGATGATTTCGGCTTGACGAAAATGGATCTCTGCAACCTTGCTTTGAAACACCAGCAGATCGATGAACATATGGTTTCTCTGGGCGGCCGTTTAACCCAAGCTCTTCCCATTGCCGGCAGAGCAAACGCCAGGGTGGAAGAGTATCTGTCTCGTAAGGAAGAAGAAGCTCCCAGTGGAATCGAGATATGGGATAAGATAGAGGAAAACGGTGCCCGTATTCGCCGCATTCTCAAAATGAGCGAAGAGGACTGGTTCAGCTATAAAGGACAGATACGCAACTGTATCAATTCCGCAGAAGAACTGGCTCGTCTTATTGATCTGCCCCCCGAGGCGGTCGCTTCCATTGCCAAGGTAACCCAATCCTTCCGCATGCGATTGACCCCCTATTACGCCAGTCTCATCCAGCCTGGCCGAATCAACGACCCTGTCATGCTGCAATCCGTTCCTACTGGGGAGATGGTTGATAATGCCGGTATCGAAATCCCCCCTGTGGCAGCAGACCACTCTCCAGCCAGACTGATAGATCAATTCTATCCCAGAGTATTGACCATCAAAGCGACCAATATGTGCGCCATGTACTGCACCCATTGCCTCCGCATTGCCCATATCGGCCGAAAAGACAACACCTACTCCAAAGAGGCCTACGGTGAAGCACTGCAGTATATCAGAAAAAATGAGCGAATTCGCGATGTCCTGGTCACCGGTGGTGACGCTTTTGTTTTGCCCAACTCGATACTGCGCTGGCTTCTGGAGGAGCTTGATGGTATCGACCATATCAAGGTAAAACGTCTCGGTACCCGCATCCCTGTCACCGCGCCGATGCGCTTAGACGAGGAGCTCCTCGATATTCTCGAAGAATCCAACGACAAAAATCCCATCCGGGTAGTCACCCAGATCAATACCGCTCAAGAGATAACACCGCTGTCCCGCGAAGCCTTCAGGAAGATCTCCAAACGGGTATTTACCGTCCTTAACCAGGCGGTCCTTCTGAAAGGCATAAATGACAGCCGGGTAAAAATGTGGAAACTCTGTGAAACCATCCACGAGGCATATGTGCGGCCATATTACATTTTCAACTGTAGTTACCGCAATCCCCAGTTCAAGCATTTCAGAGTCCCTCTGGAGGTTGGTCGAGATATTGTCGAATCTATGTACGGAAATATATCAGGAGACGCGATTCCCAGATATATTGCCACGGCAGGAGGAAAAATCCCTCTGCACCGATCTAACGTAGTCAGCACCACCGACAACGACTATGTCCTTAGAAAGCCATGGAACGATCAGGAAGTTTCCTACCCTGATGCGGATCCCGACATTTACGCATCTGACTTTGCCTTCAGCAGATACAGGAAATAAGCCATGAAAGAGCAGCTGCTCAGATACCTTGAGGCAACCAGGACAGAGCAGCTGCAACTGCTGGAAAAACTGGTCCTGCAATCGAGCCACAGCATGGACAAGATTGGAGTTGACCGGGTTGGAGCCATGATCAGGGAGGAACTTTTTCCCTGCGATCTGCAGCTTTCTGTCGACCACCAGGACGAGTATGGCGATAATCTTGTCTTTTCCTCTGCGGCCTGCGCTTCCCTACCCGCACATCTTCTCCTGGTCGGTCATATGGATACTGTTTTCCCACGGGATAGCAGTTTCAATTTTTACAGAGAGGATCATATCAAGGCCTACGGGCCTGGAGTTTGCGACATGAAAGGTGGCCTGGTAACCGCCATTTTCCTTGTAAAAGCCCTGCACAGCTGCAGACTGCTCAAGAACATCCCTTTGGTTTTCATCTGCAACTCCGACGAGGAAATCGGCTCACCAGGATCCACCGCTCTGATTACCAGACACGCTCGCCGATCTCTGTGCGGTCTGGTCTTTGAATGCGGCGGCACTGAGGGAGAGGTGGCAACCGGGCGAAAAGGCAAAGCGGGCTTTAAGCTCCATATTCTCGGCAAATCAGGCCATGCCGCTTTTTCACAAAAAACCGGGAAAAGCAGCGCGATTCTGGAGCTTGCTCACAAAGTCATTGAGGTCGAGAAGCTCAACAATCCCCGGAAAAATATTGTGGTCAATGTCGGCAGGATCAGTGGAGGGGCGGCCGCCAACGTTATCGCGGAAAACGCCTCAGCCGAGATAGACATTAGATTTGTCACTGACGATGACGGTCAATTCTGTTTGAAAAGCCTGCAGGCCATAGCATCCCAAAGCACTGTCTCCGGTACGACGGGTTCTCTCGTGCCAACCAACAGCAGACTGCCGATGATGCAGACCGATGACAACCTTACCCTGTACTATTTCTTTAAAAAAAGTGCCGAACAGTTAGGCATTCCTATTAAAAGTGAATTACGAAGCGGTGTTTCCGACGCCAACACTATCGCCGCCTGCGGTATTCCAGTGATCGATGGGCTCGGTCCCATAGGCGCCTTGGATCATAGTGAAAACGAATATATATTAAAAGATTCCCTTCTGCAGCGCTGTAAACTGGCGACTCTCACAACCCTGGAAATCTGGCATCACTTCTCCAGGACGAATGTCTTAACGGAACCCTCTTGACATAAAAAAACCCCGGAGCATCGCCGCCCCGGGGTTTTTATAGAAAAGACTCTTTCAGAGTGTTTTATTTCGCCAGACGCACCCACGATGCCTGTGGTCCTTTGTCTCCAACTGTTTCACCGTATATCACACCATCACCTTCCGACAAGTCTTCCATATTAATATTTTTCAATGCGTTTTCATGGAAATACACATCCCGCTCATCATAGGTAACAATAAAGCCATACGACTCATGCGGGGATAACTTGCGGATTGTGCCGAAGCTGTCGCCATCCATAAGCGGCTCGGTAGTTTTTTTTACCTTTCTTTTTTTTCTAAGGTTTTCTTTTAACTGCAGAGAAAGTACATCAAACGCCTCTACAAGGAGAGCCCGCACAGCGCCTCCTTTTCTGGTCACCACAACAGTATCGTTAGGTACTGATGCAATCAGCTTGATCTCAAACCCTCCTTCCTTATGATGAGTAGTCGCTTCAATAACAACACGAAGATGCAGCAGGTAAGCGGCGAAGTTACGAGTAAGTTTTTCTTTTTCTTCCTCGATTTTAATCTGCCAGCCATTTCGCAACTCAACATTTCGGGTTTCGACCTGTAGTTCCATAGAGTCCCTCCAATGAATACTTAAACGACGGGAATTCCCATCGCTGCCTCTATGCGCCATACGGCACATTCCCTGATGAAGCTGTTAAGAAACCGATCCGTTTGTTCCTTTTTTTCTGTATTGTGGCTTCAACACTTCATCTAATACTATTATTATATTTCATGACGCCCGAGAATCAAGCTCACCGGCTTTAAAATCCCTTCATGGAAAAATATTGAGCGGCATCAACCAAGTAGCTTTTGCATCGAAGAAGATCATGGTGTAGAGTATTCCACCACTCCTGAAAAAGACACGAATAGAGAAAGGTGCATCTGCGATGAAAGAAAAGACTGGAGTCATACTTCTCAATATGGGCGGTCCAGAGAAAGCCGAAGACGTCGCGCCTTTTCTCTACAATCTCTTTTCAGATCGAGACATAATCCGCCTTGGCCCGAAATTGCTGCAAAAACCTCTGGCCCGGATCATTGCCAGAAAGCGTGCCCCAAAAAGTCTGCAGACCTACAACAAAATAGGGGGAGGCTCACCGCTAATCAAAATCACCAACCTTCAGGCTCAGGCACTTGCAGCCGAACTGGCTTTTGAGGATGCTTTTGTCGTAACCACCGCAATGAGATACTGGAAGCCGACAGCGGCAGACGCACTGGACTTTCTGGCAGCAAAAGACATCCGGAAAATCATTGCTTTACCGCTCTATCCTCACTTTTCCAAAGCAACATCCGGTTCCTCGCTCGCCGATCTCCGGCGAGCGGCAACTGCAACAAAAAGAGACGTTATCATCAAAGAAATTGAAGGGTGGCCCGACAGTCCACTCTACATACAAAGTTTCGCCGAAAACATCCTACAAGGCCTGGACTCTTTTGAAAGCGGCCCGGTTGAAGTGGTTTACAGTGCCCACAGTTTGCCGACTTCCCTCATTAATGAAGGCGACCCCTATCTGGACCAGCTGAAAATCACCATTGCGGAAATTGAAAAAATTACAGGGAAAAAGGGGCGACTCTGCTTCCAGAGCAGAAGTGGCCCGGTTGAATGGCTCTCCCCCTCAACACCGGAAATGCTTGACCAACTGGCCGCAGAAGGATGCCGCAACATCCTCATGGTGCCCATCAGCTTTGTTTCCGACCATGTCGAAACACTGTATGAAATCAACATGCTCTATCGTGACATGGCCAGAGAGAAAGGGATGGATTGCCGCCCCTGTGAATCATTGAACACGAATCCTTTGTTCATCCAGGCATTAAAAGAGCTGGTACTGCAGAAAGCTGCCGCCTTCCACTGAAGAGCTTTTGAGAAACCCGGGGGCTACATTTCCTGTTCTCCGCCCCTGCCCGGCTGAAATCTGCGCATCCGGACATTCATCAGGATACCTAAGGCAAGCAGGGTTGTCAGCAATGAAGAGCCGCCATAGGAAACAAGCGGCAAGGGAATCCCTACAACCGGGAGCAATCCCAGAATCATCAGGATATTCACCACAGCCTGCCAGAAAATCAGCATAACCACGCCGTACGCCAGAAGCATGCCAAATCTGTCCCTGGCATGCATGGCAATCCTCAAGCCCCAGAGAAGAAGAAAAAAATATATCCCAAGGAAAAACAGACTACCAAAAAAGCCCCACTCTTCACACCAGACCGCCAAAGCAAAATCAGTGTGCCTTTCAGGAAGAAAATGCAGATGCCCCTGAGTCCCCTCCAGATACCCTTTTCCGAACTGCCCGCCACTGCCTACGGCAATTTTCGACTGGATAATCTGATAGCCGTGTCCCATGGGATCACTTTCCGGGTGGAGGAACGTCTGCACACGCTGTTTCTGGTACGGTTTCAATAATTTATACCAGGCAAAAATCACAGCAAAAGCCCCGGATATGCCAAGAGTCAAGTAGGTTGACAAGCGCAGTTTCACAAAGACGGTCATTGACACAAAGATTATGCCGAGCATCAATGCCGTACCAAGGTCGGGCTGGACAAGAATAAGGATGAAAGGGAGTACCGTCAGCGCAATTGGCGTGAGCAGCTGTTTCAGAGAATAACCGTCCAGCACCTCTTTGCGGGAATAATAACTTGCCAGGGTAACCACCAGCATCAGCTTGGCCGGCTCGGAGGGCTGCAAACGGTAAAAACCAAGATCAATCCAGCGCTGTGCACCTCCGGCAGTCTGGCCCAGAAACAGGGCGGCAAGCAATAGCAGAAGAATAAGAACATAAAATGGATAATTCCAGATATGAAGCTCGTTGTAGTCAAAGCTGAGAACAAAAAGTATCGCTCCAAACCCCATTAGGAAAAAATACGCCTGCCGCAGATAAGGAGCCGTTCCCACTGACTTCGGAGGGTATGAAGCACTATAGAGATTAAAAAGCGCCATTCCGCATACCAGCAGCAAGAGCAGCAGAAAAAGCCAGTCGAAATGAAGAAACAGCCTCCTGTCAATACGAAACATAGCCCCTCTCACCTTCTATTTTATCCCGGCAGTCTTCACTGTTATAAGCAGGACTCGCATCCGGCATGGAAGTTCTCCGAGCGTGACACATCACTTATTGTTTTCATCAGCATTTTCCTCGATGAGGCGATCTGCAAAATATTCTTCGAGTACCGCCTTGGCAATAGGGGATGCACCGGTACTGCCGTGCAGGCCGTGTTCCACCAGTACGGTAACTGCTATTTCCGGATTATCCGCGGGTGCATAACAGGTGAACCAGGCATGGTCTCTGAATTTGTAGGGAATGTCTTCTTCCTTCAGATTTTTATACTGAGCAATTCTTACTACCTGCGCTGTCCCTGTTTTGCCGGCAATATCGATCCCATCAATTCTGGCAATTCTTGCTGTCCCTCTTTTCCCTTGAACTACTTCAAACATTCCTTCACGGATAAGGCGAAGATGCTCCTCCATGCCTGTCAGTTCCTGTACAACCTGGGGCTGCAGCTGCTCAACGACAGTACCGTCCGGGCTGGTTACTTTTTCTACCAGTTGAGGCAGATATTTTTTCCCGCCGTTGGCAATTATGGTCGTCATCACGGCAATCTGAAGAGGGGTGACAAGATTAAACCCTTGCCCGATAGCTATGGACAGAGTTTCTCCTTCCTGCCATTTTATATTGTCGCGCTCCAGCTTCCATTTTTTAGTAGGCACCAGTCCGCTTTTTTCATTTTCTATCTCCAATCCGGTCTTTTCTCCTAAGGCAAACATCCGTGCATATTCAGCCAGACCATCAACGCCTACCTGCTGTCCAACCTGATAAAAATACACATCGCACGACTCTGCGATAGCTCGTTTCAGATCGACAGCTCCATGTCCGCTATGTTTCCAGCATCTGTAAATTCTGTTGCCGAAAGAATAATATCCCGGACAGTAGTACATCGAATCGGCGTTGATAACTCCTCTGTCAAGACCAGCAAAAGCTGTGATCATCTTATAGGTCGATGCAGGCGGGTACAACCCCTGCACGGCCTTGTTTAAAAGCGGCTTTTTCTCATCGTTGAGATACGCATTCCAGTGGTCATGTGATATTCCCCCGACAAATTCCTCGAGACGAATCTCCGGCGTTGAAGCCAAGGCTAAAACACGTCCGGTATTGACCTCCAGGGCAACAACAGCTCCTGCTTTTCCCCCGGAATCCATGCTTTCTTCGGCAACACGCTGGAGTCCTACGTCAATTGTCAGCTGGATTTCATTGCCCGGAAGAGGTTCAGTCCGTTTAAGCAGCTGCTGCTCAAAACCTCTGGCATTCACCTCTGAAATACTTTCACCTTTTTCACCCCGGAGATCATTTTCTCGGAGCTTTTCAAACCCCATTTTACCTATAGTGTCAGAGCCATCATACCCCTCATCGGCAAGACGTTCCAATTCCTTTTTGCTGATTGAACCGAGATACCCTATGAGGTGCGCCGCCAGATTGCCGAAGTGATAAACCCTTCTTGGAGTGACTTCAATGCGTACTCCTGAAAACTCATGATTATGATTTTCCAGATAGGCCAAGGTCTGCCAGTCAATATCTTCTTCAAGACGTATGGGGATATGCAGTGGGATATTGGAGTACTCGCGAATCCTCTCCCAGAGAACGGAAACATCGAGACCGAGCACTTCAGCCAGCCTTTTCAGCAGTTTTTCATCATTACCGGCATCTTCCCGAACCAGGAGAACATTGAAAGAAGGCCTGTTGGTTACCAGAGGCGTACCATTTCTATCGAGAATATGGCCGCGCGGAGGAGCAAGCTTGCCGACACGCACTCTATTGTTATAGGCTTTGCTGATATACTCTTCACTGTTTGACACCTGGAGAAACCAGAGCCTGCCGAAAATAAGAACAGCAAAGACGACAACAACTACAGCAGCTATGATGAGCCGAGGTCGAAGTACATCGAGAGCACTGTCATCGTGTTCGCTGATTTCTTCGAGCTCTGCAAAAATGCGTTTTTCTTTCATTGGTCCCGGCGAAACTGGTTGGCATTACGTTTACTGATTACTTTATGGATCACTTTGCGTTTATTGAAAAAATCATAGAGATACCCAAAGAGCACGAAGGAGGGAATGGCCGCGAGCAGCAGGATAAGGGTATCCTGCACAATTTTGTTCCACGACCAAGGCGGCAGAGTCCCGGGCAGCGTCATGGAATAGAAAAAGAAAAAACCCATCTGTGCAATAAAATAGCTGATACCGACAAGCGGTATCTGATACGCGCTTTCCTTTAAAGGACTGTTTTCCGACAATAACTTTATGGAAGCAAAAACCAGGACACTCTGCAGCGGATACGTTCCAGGATAGAGCCCGGAGACAACATCAAGCATCCAGCCAAGGGAAAAAGCAAAAACGAGTCCGGCTGCCCAACCGAACCTGTAGGCTGAAAAAACAACAAGAATATGAAGAAAATCAGGCTGTCCCAACCAGTCAGGCAGCAGCTGAAAAAAGGTGGTCATGGCAACAATAAGAAAAAACGCCACCAAAAAGAAAACCACAAACAACATCTCAGGGACCTATCAGCGGCTGAGTCTGCAACTCAACTTCCCACTTCAATTTTTCCGTCATATTGACAAACACCGTTTCAATCCGTTGAAAGTCCACCGAAGGACTCACCTCAATTTCCTGAAACATCCCCCGCTGTTTTTTCCTGACAGCAGAGACATAACCTAGAGGAACACCGGATGGAAATATCCCGCCAATACCAGCGGTAACGATCCTGTCACCTACAGCAACATCTGCATTTTTCAGAACATAATAGAGAACATAGTGCTGGCCGTTACCCTTCAGGATTCCCCTGACTCTGTTTTTCTGCACCATAGCATCAATGGCACTGCTCGGAGCATTGGCGAGAAGGATTTTGGCGTAATTCGACGACACCTGAATAACCTGGCCGACTACACCATTTTCATTTCGGGCCACCATGCCTTTAACGATGCCGTCATTGACGCCACGATCTATAATTATCGTTTGAAACCAGTAGGATGGATCTCTGCCGACAACCTGGGCGGTTATGGAGGGGAACGACTCTTTTTCCTTGAATTTCAGTTTTTCAATCAACCCAAGATAGATCGAATACGCTTCTGTGTATTCATTGAGTTTCCCGTTTAACTGATCAACTATTCCATGGAGCCGTTGATTTTCATCACGAATATTCCACAAAGCAACATAATCGTCCCAGATATTTTCCACTCCTGATGAAATACTGGTAAAAAATTTTTGTGCAGGTCCAAGAGACTCAAACGTAAGCTGATGGAAAAGACCGAACCGGCCACCGAATGAAGCTGCGAAAAGGACAAGGCAACAGACGAGAACGAGAAGAAGTACAACCTTCCTCACGGCGAGTCTTTTCTTTCCCTCTCGGGGGTTGTTTTGTTTTCTCACGACCGGTACAAAATGATCTTTCTTATTGGGAACGGATAAGGTCTACCGTACTCTTTATGGAAAGTGCGAAAACTTCTGCTTCCCCTGAAATACCCAAGAGACAGAACAAAGGAGCTGTAATGCAACACTTTTTTCTCAATCAGCCATGCAGTGCAACAGACAGATGCAAGAACTGCATGGCCGAAACATCACCCGAACTGCCGCACAACTGTCAACTGATTGTAACTTCTTTTAAGATATCTAAGTTGTCAAGCGCCTTGCCGGAACCAAGGACTACGGAAGAGAGTGGATCTTCCGCAACAATGATCGGCATGCCGGTTTCTTCACGGAGGGCCTTGTCCAGATTTTTCAGCAATGCTCCTCCCCCGGTCAGGACAATACCCTGATCAACAATATCGGCAGCCAGTTCAGGCGGTGTCAGCTCCAGAGCGACTTTTACCGCATCAATGATAACATCAACCTGTTCTGCGATGGCCGACTGGATCTCTTCGGCGGAGATATTAAGCGTTTTGGGAACCCCGGAGACAAGATCACGCCCCTTGATGTCCATGGTTTCATAGGGATCTTCAGGCAGAACATTGCCGATGGTTGTCTTGATGAGCTCAGCCGTCCTTTCACCAATGGCGAGATTGTGTTTCCTCTTGATATACTGCAGGATGGCTTCATCCATCTTGTCCCCTGCCACCCGTACTGATTTAGCGTATACAATTCCGGCCAGGGAGATTACCGCAACCTCGGTGGTCCCGCCGCCGATATCAACCACCATGTTGGCGGTCGGTTCTGTAATCGGAAGATTGGCGCCAATTGCTGCAGCCATGGGCTCTTCAATGAGATAGACTTCCCGGGCACCCGCCGATTCCGCCGACTCCCGCACTGCCCGTTTTTCCACCTGAGTAATACCAGAGGGGACGGATATCATTATTCGGGGATGCACCAGAGTTCTGCGATTGTGCACCTTATTGATAAAGTAGCGCAGCATTGCTTCTGTAACTTCAAAATCGGCAATAACACCGTCTTTTATCGGTCGAATTGCTGTTATGTTACCAGGAGTTTTGCCCAGCATCTGTTTAGCTTCCTGGCCTACAGCCAAAACTTTACTGCCGCGCCCATCCTGGCGCACTGCCACAACTGATGGTTCGCGCAGGACAATTCCTTTGCCTTTTACATAGAGCACGGTATTTGCCGTTCCCAGATCAATGGCGAGGTCGTTGGAGAGCCAGCCAAACAAGAAATTAAATGGTGAGTACATAATGTGACCTTTCCTCTTCGGAAAACACGTTGTTGATTAGATTCGTATCGTTGTTCAGCAGAGACAACATCTCTCTCCCCTGTATCATCTCTGAAAAAAGTCCTCTCTTACAGCCATAACTGCAAACTAGGAACAATACCAGAGCTCCTTCTGATACGCAAGAAATATGCATTTTGCCGCAACGAATATATCAAATTTGGTTGACACCGCCAGGAAAGCCTGTTATTCATTGTCGTCAATTCCGACAGACCAGCTTCTGGGGCTATAGCTCAGCTGGGAGAGCGCTTGACTGGCAGTCAAGAGGTCGGCGGTTCGATCCCGCCTAGCTCCACCAAGTTTATTAAGGGGTTAGCTACTTTACGAGGTAACCCCTTTTGTCGTTTTGTAGCAGCAAATTAGACGATTTTTAGAAGATTCTATTTTTTTTCTGTTTTTCTGCTCCAAAAACCCACCAGTTTGCACCTCAAATTTCCCCAATCGAGAATGAGGTCTTGATCTGTTATACCAGTCAAGATACTGCATGATAGATCTCCGAGCTTCGTTAACTCTATCGTAAGTATCAAAATCGACACAAATTTCTTGAGAAATCCTGACCCCAATACTCTGCCCTGCACGCACAGAATCTTAAAACATGAGGTGTTGACAGATGCCTTGTAAACCATGATAATGAATAAAGGCATGCTTCTGGTTTTAATGTCCATAAAGAAATGTTGATCAAAGTGGAGAATATTCCTGTTCGTTAATCAGTTTGCTTCCTGGTTGGAGGATTCCGTTGTAGCGATTCTCGGACAGAGAAAAACTCATTTGCCCGGTGGTCCCGGGCTGAAACAGAAACAGCTTGATCAGATTTGCGAAAATTCCTAACTTGGAAGTACAGCACAAGGTGCGCATTGCCATTGACTCATCATCTTCTGAAGGTGAATTTTTAAATGATAGAGCTGAGCTATGAAGAGGTATTTCTAAAAAAGTTTTGCTGAACGGGTTGGAAACATGGCAGCTGCTGGCTATTGGCGGGTCGTTCCTGGCAGCGGCAACAGTCAAAGGGGTCCTGGGTATTGGTCTGCCGCTGGTAGCGGTGCCACTGATCGCGAGCATTACCGAACCGATAGTGGCCGTTTCCCTGATGACCATACCTGTTCTAACCGCAAATGGCTGGCAAGCGTTGCAGGGTGGTTATTTCACCAAAATTCTGCGCAGGTTCTGGCCGCAGTTTACAGCTCTGATTGGAGCCACGCTGATAGGCGCACAGTTCCTGGCAACAGCCGACCAGCGACTCCTCTCCCTGGGTCTTGGCATTATGGTGATTATTTTTGTCACTTTGCACACCTTTTCTCTCCGTTTGTCGGTTTCAGCCTGCCACGAAAGGCAAATAGGCATCACAATCGGTCTTATAGCAGGCCTGGTAGGAGGAGTAACAGGTATCTACGGGCCGGTACTGTTTATATATCTAGTGGCATTGAACATGAGCAAGAACATGTTTGTCTCTACTATTGCCTTGTTTTTTTTGGCAGGATCTATCCCGTTGTACGGTACGTTGGCAATTAATGGCCATATTGGTTCTGAACAGCTCATTGCCTCAGCCATTCTCGGGGCGGCTCCTGTTTGCCTGGGCCTGGTTCTTGGCAGCCGACTGCGCAACCGCTTGCCACAAAAGCTTTTCGAGCGGTTTCTGCTCGTCATCATCACGGTTATCGGAATGAGCCTGATCGTCCGAAACCTAAGCTAGCAAAGACTTTGGCGAAAAGATGCTGTTGATAAAATTTCTCTGTTTGCTTCGATTCTGATCGAGGCTGGTTCTTTCTGGGCTACCTGAAAGATAACGATCTTATTACCGAGGAGGCTATTATGATCAGTATATTGAAAAAATTTTTATCCGTGAGCACTTTAACCGTATGTTTGGCGGTTAGCGGGGCTTTCTGCGCAATAGCCGAAGAATATCCCAGCAAACCTATTAAGTTCCTCATTCCCTTCAATCCGGGCGGACAGTCTGATGTTGCGGTATTGTTTTTAAAGCCGGGACTAGAAGAATATCTGGGCGTGGATATTGTTCCCCAGCACCGTCCAGGTGGAGGCGGTGCAGTGGGCTGGACAATGCTCGCCCAGCAGAAGCCGGACGGCTATATGATGGCCGTTACCAACCTGCCGCATATCGTCATGCAGCCCATCATGACAGAAGGGGTTCAGTACGAAACTTCTGATCTGGCCCCGGTTTACCTCTACGCCTCCTCACCGGGCGGCGTGGCTGTCCGGGCCGATGACGATCGGTTCAAAACCCTTGAAGATCTTGTTGCCTACTCCAAAAAGAATCCAAAAAAACTCTCTATTGGCGGCACCGGCAAATTCACCGGAAATCATCTGGGATTTTTGCAGTTCACCCAGCTTGCAGATATAGACGCCAGCTACGTCAGTTTCAACGGGGCAGCACCGCAGACCGCAGGCCTGCTGGGTGGGCATGTTGATGCTATTTATGGCGGAACCTTCATTTTCTCCAACAATCGAGAAAAAATCCGGGTACTTGCAGTAGCTACAGACGAGCGTCTGGCCGATTTCCCGGATGTGCCGACCCTTAAGGAAAAAGGTTATGACATGGAATCAGGTATAGACCGCGGCGTGACTGTGCCAGCCGGTACTCCGCAAGACCGCATTGACAAACTTGCCAAGGCCCTGGCGCACGCCTCTAAAAATACGGATTTCATTGAAGGCATGGAAAAACTCGGCTTTCGGCTCCTGGACATTGGGCCGGAAGAGTATGCAAAATTTATCCAGGCCAGGAAGGATCAGTACACCAAAGTACTGAAACAGGCTGGGCTTCTGCAATAAACTGGCTCTATTCCTTCCAGCTCAGCAGGCTTGTGGCGGAAGGAAATTCTGGTTTTCCCGGGTGTGGACTGAGCTGGTTCAGGACCCAAAAATGGCTGAGTCCACAAACCCTCAGCAGGTTTCGCTGAAACAGAATTTCGAACAAAAGGTGTATGTATGGAATGGCTGGGACCTGTTATAGGTAACATTACAGAACCAATCAACTTGTTGCTCATGGTTGCCGGAGTAGCCGGCGGTATACTGGTCGGCGCTTTGCCTGGATTAACCGGTACAATGGCCATCGCCTTACTTGTCCCCTTTACTTACGGTTTATCTCCCGAGGGAGCTCTGATCATGCTGGGCGGTGTCTATGTTGGCGCTATGTACGGCGGATCAATTGCCGCAATATTAATTAACACGCCCGGTGCACCTGCCTCTATCGCTACTACCCTGGACGGCTATCCCATGGCCCAGAAAGGCCAGGCGGAAGAGGCTCTGGCCGCCTCGGCTACCAGTTCTGGTATAGGAGGGATGGTGGGGACGATGGTTTTACTGCTGTTTTCGCCACTCCTGGCCGCCTTGAGCCTCAAGTTCGGGCCGCCGGAGTTTTTCTGGCTTGGGATAATGGGATTGACCATCATTGCCGGTCTGTCCGCCAAATCACTGGCAAAGGGCATAGTGGGCGGCCTGTTCGGCGTCTTGTTAAGTACTATCGGCCTGTCACCGAGCACCGGTGTCTCCCGGCTGACTTTCGGTATATCAGATCTTCTGGGAGGGGTGGAAGTTATTGTCGCCCTCATAGGCCTTTTCTGCATCCCCCAGATCATGGCCATGGCTGAATCTGCCGGTAGCGGAGGCAGCCTTGCTTCCTTCACCCCGAGCAAAGGCAGATCCTATAAAACCATGCTGCGCGTTTTTCGCCGCTGGGGAAACCTGCTGCGCTCATCTATAATCGGGGTGATTGTGGGCATAATACCCGGTGCCGGAGGCAATGTTGCCGGCCTGCTGAGCTACCAGGAGGCAATGCGGGCTGCCAGTAATAAAGAAGAGTTTGGTCACGGAGCCATAGACGGGGTGATTGCATCAGAAACAGCCAATAACGCTGAAGTTGAAGGCTCTCTCATTCCCTTGCTGACCTTAGGCATTCCAGGAGCTCCCCAGGCTGCAGTGTTGTTCGGAGCATTGCTGCTGCAAGGACTACGGCCAGGTCCCGAACTTTTCACCGGATATGGGGCCACTATAACCTACACCTTTATTTTTTCGCTGTTCCTTGCCAATATCACCATGTTCTTGCTTGGTTTTTTTGGATCCCGTTATTATGCCAGATCACTGAACCTGCCATTGCATCTGCTGATGCCGGTGGTGCTGAGTCTGTCAGTGGTCGGTAGTTTTGCGGGCCGCAACAGTGTCCTGGATGTTTATATCATGCTGGTACTTGGTCTGCTGGCCTATGCCGGGACAAAAGTCTCCATCTCGCCAGCCCCTATCGCTCTTGGGGTAATCCTGGGACCGATTATCGAACAGGGCCTTGTTGAATCAATGATGCTTTCACGTGCCACCGGTAGTCTTTTCGAATTGTTTTTTACCCGCCCTATTTCCCTTGTTTTAATATTTTTAACATTTGTTTCAGTAAGCTGGCCACTCTTTGTTTCCTATCGTGAAAAGAAAAAACTTCTGAACCAGGGGAAGGATATATCCGCTGCAGCAGGACCCATGCCCTCAGCCAGAAAAGCACCACCCGCCGGTGCGCAATCGGAGTGGGTTTCCGATCTTTGTATTGCCGCCCTGGGCTTGCTGGTGGCATTGATCACCCTGGTAAAACTCCAGGGATTAGATCTGCAAACCTCAATTTTACCAAAAGTCTGCGCAGTTTTGCTAGCTGTATGCGCACTGGGACTTCTGGTCAAAGGCATTCGGTTGCGACTTGCCGGCCGGATTGCCAGACCTGAGGGTACTCCTGAAATGCGGAAGATCCATGTGGTAGGGATCATTGCCCTGACGTTCGGGTATGTTCTGCTGATGCCCGTAATCGGATACTTTACCACAACTTTTGTTGTCTTTGTTCTGATTGCATTACTGCTGGTTCCCAAGGAAAAACTTCGACAGAAGGTACCGGTGATTTTAATAATGGCACTGGCTGTCTGCATTGTCTTTTATCTGATTTTTCAGCAAGTCTTTAATGTACCGTTCCCAGAGGGTTTTTTGCTGTAATTGCCCTCTCCGGTGTGCAGTTGAACAAATTGCTGTACTGCAGCGGGAGGAAACCACCCTTGGCAGGCAGACCAGGAAAAATACTTCCAGATAGTCCCAGTCACATTGTGTGGTTTTCTGATGAAAGTATACTTATTGAACATACTGAAATATTGAATAATTTGAGAAAACTGAAACAATCACCTTTTTAGCAGAAAGTCGAGCGGATACTTAAAAAAGGGCACTTCGTGATAGATAGTATGAGAGACTTTACGGGTATTTTTCAGCCGGCAAGCTAAACATGATACTTTGAAGCGTACTCTTTTAATAACTCACTGAGAAAAAACCTTTTTTACAGGAGAAAAGATGAAATCAACATCCAGTAAAATTCTGCAATTCCCACCCGAACATCCCGACACCAGTGAACAATACCTTTTCTATCTCCATGGGCTTATTGTCGAAATTTCCGGAATCCGTCCAAAAAGTGAGGAACATGGCTATTATGAATACGAACTTATCCTTGAGAGACTAGCGGAGAAAGGATTAACCGTTATCAGCGAAGCCAGAGAAAAAGACACCCAGATACAATCCTATGCCGAAAAAATCAGCACCCAGGCCGCTGCCCTCATGAAGAAGGGCGTTCGAGCTAAAGACATTACTATAGTGGGTGCTTCGAAAGGCGGAGCCATTGCCGCCTATGTTTCCAATTCCCTGCGGAACGAACAGCTGAATTTTGTTTTCCTTGCCGGTCTTTTCGAGAAGTACCTCGTTGACGAAAATCTAAAACTGTATGGCAATGTGCTCTCCATACACGACAGCTCGGACAAACTCGGCATTACACCGCAAAAATACTTTCAGCGGTCAGAAGGGCTCGGCACTTTCCAGGAGATCATCCTCGAACTCGGCAAAGGTCACGGTCTTATTTATCAACCATACCGCGAGTGGCTGGATCCCATGATGGAATGGCTGCAAAGATGAGAGGGACAAAAGTTCAAGCTTGACAAATGGGCGTTTCGTTGATTCTGAAATTACCATTTCTTAGGTTGCCGTATGTCCTTAATTCAAGGAACAGTGGAAGAGCAATAGACAAAACAAAATATCTACCAGAAACCTCTGCAGCTTTCTTAACTTCATCTAAACTGCACTTAAAGTTGTAAAGTTTTTCATACATCCTCTGGCCCGTTTCAGTTGACGGGCACGGGCATAACGACTTTGTTCAGACACAAGACTCCCGACTACACGATTGGCATGATAAAAGGGTCATTATGCTGTTAGCTTTTATCAATGCGTGTCCCGGACAGAACGGAGCAGCTTCCGGCTACAACCGATGCGCCCCCGGCCTGTTTCCGTGATGAGGTGGTGATGATGGGTGCTGGTGACGGGCAATCGCTTCGCATTACGAGTCGTCCTAAACTCTTCAGCTATCTATGAAATCAGGTCACCTCGACTTTCACCCCGCCGGTAATCTCCTGCAGATAGGCGGGGCTTAACGGCACCCCGGTGGCATCTGTACCTGCTGCCGGATAGACAATGTCGTATTTATCCAGTGATACGTCGAGCAAAACCGCAACCGGACTATCTTCCAGTCCGAATGGACAGACCCCGCCGGGGAGAAATCCGGTTGCTTCCCGAGTCTCCTCCGCACTGGCCATCCGGTGCTTGACACCCGTAGCACGCTTCAATGCACCGCTGTTGATTTTTCTATCACCGGCTGCCACCACCAGCCGGTACATATCATCTTTTCCTTTGAAGAGAATTGACTTCGCTATCCGACCGACTGGAACACCGATCCGCTGAGCTGCGGTTTCTGCAGTCGGTGTCGAGCCCGGCTCAAATTCCAGGGCGGAAAGACCGCATTTTTCCAGAAATTTCTGTACTTTTTCAGGTATATTGCTCATTTTTAAAAATAGTTGTGTTGATTTTCACAGAGTACATCCGGCCAGGTGTCGTATAACAGACACATTACAATCAAGTCTCTGTTTTCATGGGACCAATGGTCAAAACCATGGGAATACCGGCAATCCCGATTATGCCGCAAATCACAAATGTCTGCTGAAGCCCCAGCATATCTGCAGCAAAACCGACAACAACCACAACTGCGGATCGTGCCAGAAAACTGACCATCATAAACACACCATTGGCGGCAGAGGAGCCATCCTTCGAGTTTTCCTGGATCATGGCCAGCATGACCGGCGTGGTCGACAAGAGCGAAAAACCGGTAACAATGAGAAGAACAACCTGGAATAGTCCTGAAAGAGAGGTAAAAAGGAGCAGCGAAAACGGCGCCACCACCAGACAGAAAAGAAGAACCTTTTTTCTGCCGAAACGATCGCTCAAACTGCCGGCAGCAAGTATCCCTGCCACCCCGGCAGCCTCGAATATCGACAGGGCTATTCCGGCCATCCACACATCACCGCTCTGCTGCATGATGTAAAGCGGTAAAAAAGCCGTCAGGCAGGCATGCATAAATCCTCGGACTAAAAGGATCCCGGAGAGGGGGACCAGAATATGCTTCATTTCCCGGCATACTCTTCGTATGGAGGTTGGGGTTTTCGGCTTTACCGACACCGGCATATCCTTAAACTGAAAGAACATGATTGCGGATACAAGGATGCCAATCACCATTACCGGGTAATACCCCTCAAAACCCAAAAGGGAGATCACCCCTATGATTATCAGAGGACCAAGCGTTCTCGCGAGCTCACCGCCGGTCATATAAAAACTCATACCTCGTCCTGTACGGCTCCCGGAAACTTTATAGACAAGCACCGGCGCAGGCACATGAAAAAGAGAAACGCTTATCCCGGTCAAAAACATCAGAAGGAGCAGCACGCCATAACTTGGAGCAATGGAGAGAAGCGACATCGGCACTGCGGTAAATGCCGGGGCGAGAATTATAAAATATCTGACGCTTATCCTGTCAGCCAGCTTGCCTATATAGGGATTCATCAGTGCCGGTATCTGCATAACTGTCGAGAGAAAGCCGGCTTGAGCAAAAGAGAGTGAAAACTTCTCAATAAGAAACGGCAGCAGCGGGGCAAGAAAACTCGAGTAAATGTCATGGACGAAATGACAAACAGAGAGCAGCAATACTTTACCGGTCTTGAAAGAAGATGTGTTTTGGGGCTGAATCTGCTGCATACTTACCTGCGCTCTATATTTAACCGTGTGATTACCTCAGAGCGTTATAAAACCTCATGCAAAAAGGGACAATCCTTTTTTCACGCAAATACACAAAACAGCTCACCCACCAGGTCATCTGCAGAGAACGGAAAAGTACCTGATCAAACAATAATGTATCTGGGTTAGACTGGATCTTTCATAAAAAAAATATGGTAAATGCGAGCATACTGGAAGAACTCTTGAGTCAGATCTGCTGCCCGGCAGTGAACCTTCCCCCGAGACTATAACGGGAACCTGGATAAAAGAAGCTGCTGAAGGTAGCCACTCTGCCTTTTACCCATGTCTTTCTTCTAAGAACCAGGCACGGCTCAGATTCGTTGATTTCGAGCAGGTCACGAATCCAGGCATCGGGTATCAGGGCTTCGACAATATGTTCTGCGGTAAACTCAGGTGCAATTTCGAGGAGATATTCAGCCGGAGCCAGGGTACTGAAGTCCTGACGGAGAAATTCGGGAGCAGTTTCAGGACAGACATAGCGATCAGCCAGCTGGATGGGTATGCCTTCATTTTTATGAACAAGGATGCAGTGAAATACAGGAGAATACGGTTGTACCTCCATTTCCCGTGACAGAGCCGGTGAACCTTTTTCTTCACAGAGGAGATGAACTTCACAGGAATACTTCCCACCGCTTTTGCGTATTTCATCGGCAATTGACGAGATTTCCAGAAACGATGACTGAGGTTTACGACGGGCTACAAAGGTTCCCAACCCCTGCTTGCGGATAATCCTGCCACTGACAGTGAGTTCTCTCATGGCCCTGTTGACCGTCATCCTCGAGGTGTTGAAGCGCTCGACGAATTCCGCCTCTGACGGAATCCTGGTACCGGCGGGCCACTCCTCTCTCTGGATTTTATCCAGTATATACTTCTTAATTGTCTTATAGACCGGTTCGGGACGCTGGCGTGTCATAGTCCTTCCTTTCAGCGCATGCTCGGCAAGAGATCCGCCGTCATCAGCGAAGAAAAACAACCGGAAAAGATTAATGTGGTGGCCTTCTGGATATCGGGAGCAAAATACCGATCCTTGTCATAAAAGGGCACCTCCCGGCGGAGGAGATTCTTGGCTTTTTCTAGCGGCGGCGAGCTCTTCAGAGGTGCCCTGAAGTCGACACCCTGGCAGGCTGCCAGCAGCTCGATCGCCACAATACCTGCTGTATTCTCGGCCATATCGGCAAGTCGCCGCCCCGCAAATGCCGACATTGAAACATGATCTTCCTGATTTGCCGAGGTCGGCAGGCTGTCAACCGAGGCAGGGTGGGCGAGAGATTTATTTTCACTGGCCAGTGCCGCAGCCGTTACCTGGGCAATCATGAAACCGGAATTCAGTCCACCTTTTTCCACCAGAAAAGGCGGCAGCTTGCTCATATGGGTGTCGATCAGCAGAGCCATCCGTCGTTCCGCAAGTGCGCCTATCTCCGCAAGTGCCAATGCCAGGTTGTCAGCAGCCATAGCCACCGGCTCGGCATGAAAATTTCCTCCGGAAATAATATCCATCTGCTCCGAAAAGACCAGAGGATTATCGGAAACACCATTGGCCTCTACCGTCAGGGTCCTCGAGGCGTTGCGAATCTGCTCCAGGCATGCCCCCATTACCTGCGGCTGACATCTCAGAGAATAGGGATCCTGAACCGCCTCGCAGTTCTGGTGAGATTTTTCGATCTCACTGTGCTGGAGGAGATCACGATAGCAGGCGGCCACATCAATCTGGGTCTGCAGTCCTCTCACTTCGTGGATCTTCGCGTCAAAGGGGCGCCTGCTGCCGAGCGCCGCTTCGACACTGAGACTGCCGCTGATCATGGCACCGGCAAACAGATCTTCAGCCAGAAAAAGTCCCTGCAGAGCAAGAGCCGTGGATGCCTGGGTGCCGTTGAGCAGGGCAAGTCCTTCTTTTGGACCGAGTACTATGGGCTGAAGGCCGGCTATCTCCAGTCCCTCTCTGCCGGAAATTCTGATGTTGTCATAGATCGCTTCCCCTTCGCCCAGCAGAACTGTACTCATATGCGCCAGCGGCGCAAGATCACCTGAGGCACCAACCGAGCCTTTTTTAGGAATACATGGATAGACTCCGGCATTAAGCAATGCCATGAGAGCCTCAATAACCTCAAGTCGAATGCCCGAATATCCTCGCGCCAGGCTGTTAATCTTCAAAGCCATGATAAGGCGCACAGTCGATTCATCCATAAGTTCGCCTATCCCGGCAGCATGGGAGAGAACGATTGAATGCTGCAGGTTCTCCAGCTCCTCGGT
>JAZBNU010000082.1:0-7123 GCA_036350815.1 Desulfopila sp. | reverse complement strand
TACCTACTTCTGCAAAAATCTCAACAGCGCACTTCTCATCATGCAGCGTAAAGTCAATGTTGCTCTTTGTTATCATCAATGGATGTGTGAGAGGAATAAGGCTGTCTGCTTTCTTGGCCGCCATAATTCCTGCGATTCTTGCAACTCCGAGGACATCACCTTTCTTTATGGAACCACTTTTTAGCAATGAATAGGCCTCACTACTCATGGATACACTCCCGCAGGCAAGGGCGACCCTCTGACTCTCTTTTTTCCCGCTCACGTCAACCATAACGGCATTGCCGTGCTCATCAAAATGAGTAAATGCAGTTTCTTTCAATGCCGTTGCACTCCCTATAAAAACTTATCGTCCAAGAACTTCGTTAAAGAGTCGGGTAAAAAAACCTTCGTGCTCCTTATTCTGACCATGCTGGTAACAGAGCTTATCGAAATCTCTTAGAACATCTTTCTGTTCCTTGCAGAGATTGGTTGGCGTCATTACCTGAAGCTCAACAATCATATTTCCTTTGCCTCTGCCGCGCAGACTGGGTACTCCCTCTTTTTCAAGAGTAAAATGATCTCCCGACTGGCTGCCGGCGGGTATGGAGAGGGTTTTCTTTCCATGAATCGTGGGGACTTCTATTTCTGTTCCAAGAGCAGCTTTAACCATGGGAACCGGCAATTTGCAATAAATGGTATCACCATCCCGCTTAAAGAACTCGTGCTCTTCAACATAGAGAATAACATAGAGATCACCTGGAGGACCACCTCTTCTCCCCCCTTCTCCTTCACCGGTCAAACGCATTTTGGCCCCGGTATCGACACCGGCTGGTATTTTGATGGAAACGGTTTTGGCCTTATCCAGCAGACCTCGTCCGTCGCAGTCTCCGCAGGGTTCCGTTACAATCTGTCCTTCTCCATTACAGTGAGGACAGGTGGAACTGACCTGGAAAAATCCCTGTGAACGTATCACCTGCCCCCGCCCACCGCAACTTGGACACGTCTCTTTTGAATATCCAGGTCTACAGCCGGTTCCTTCACACGTCCAGCAGGTATCCTTTTTGGTAATCTTTATTTCTTTGCTGACACCATGCACGGCCTCCATAAAAGAAATGGGCAGATCATAGCGCAAATCATTTCCAGCTATTGGACCATTTCTTCTAGCCTGTGCACGACCACCGCCAAAACCGAAAATATCGCCGAAAATATCGCCGAAACTGGAGAACACATCCTCAAAATTGCCAGGTCCGCTATAGCCGCTGTTCTTCAGACCATCGTGACCATAGGCATCATAAATCTGTCGTTTGCGTTGATCGCTTAATACCTCATACGCTTCCGTACACTCCTTAAAACTGGCTTCCGCTTCTTTATCACCAGGGTTTCTGTCCGGATGATATTTCATTGCCAGCTTTCGATACGCTTTTTTTATCTCGCCATTTTCGGCATTTCGGCGGACTGATAATATTTCATAATAATCTCTTGGCATGCCAACTCAACCCCTGTCTACACTTCCGGCGTAACTGCTTTTTTCTGCTCTTTCTCTTGTGTCTTTCCCGAATCATTCGTAGATCCTGGGAGCTCGTCAATGTTCTCCATGGTTACCTTGCCGGCTGCTATTTCCCTGAGAGTCATGACAATCTCTTTATTCTTGCCGTTCACCAGAAAAGGTTCACCCTGCCTGTGCTGTCGGATACGCTTTACAGCAAGATGAATTAAATTGAAACGATTGTCATCACCAACTTTTTCGAGACAATCTTCTACTGTGATTCTAGCCATATGTTCACCTGTAAGCTATGTATAAAAAAATCTTTTCCTGCCCTGGAGGTATGCACAGGACAATATTACTGTTCTAGGACAAATGGGTTTTTAAGAAGAAGGGTTTCATCACGATCCGGTCCAACGGATACAATGGACGCCTCAACTTCGGTTATATCTTCAATCCGCTTTATATAATCTCTGGCCTCTATGGGGAGATCTTCAAACGACCGTATATGCCGCAGTTCCTCCTGCCACCCCGGCACATCTTCATAAACCGGCTTAACCGACTGAGCAACTCGAATATCAGCTGGCATCGCCTTGTACGTTCTGTCGTCGAACTGATACTCACGGGCAATTTTAAGTCGGGACTGTCCTGACAGGACATCGAGTTTGGTTATGGCAAGACCGGTAATACTGTTCAATCTCACGGCATCTGAGGCAACAACAGCGTCGAGCCAGCCGCAGCGTCGTTTTCTGCCGGTGGTGGCACCGAATTCGCCGCCTTTTTGCTGCAGTTCATCTCCCGTTGTATCAAACAGTTCGGTAGGGAAAGGACCTTCACCTACCCGTGTGGTATATGCTTTCAGAATACCGACAACGGCATCAATATGAGCAGGACCAACTCCTGAACCGTTGCAGGCATTGCCGGCAATAGTGTTGGATGAGGTCACGAAAGGATAGGTGCCGTGATCAATATCAAGCTGCGTCCCCTGAGCTCCTTCAAAAAGGATATTTTCACCTCGTTTTCGTGCTGCATCGAGCTCGACTGACACATTACCGGCATAGGGGAGCAGTTTTTCGGCATGGATCTGAAATTGTTCATATATTTCTTCAAAATCCAATGCTTCCATCGCATATCTTCGGGTCAAGAGAAAGTTTTTCTCCTCAAGATTTGCCTGCAGCTTGTCCCTGAACAGCCCCATATCAGCAAGATCACCAATTTTTATACCGCTTCTTCCTACCTTATCCATGTAGCAGGGACCGATACCTCTTCCAGTGGTGCCGATTTTTTTCCCTTCGGCAAGCGAAGCTTCACCGGCCCTGTCCAGCACGGCATGGTACGGCATGATCAAATGTGCTCTCTCACTTATCATCAAACGATCAGGAGTAACTGGAAGTCCTTTAGCCGTAAGCTCTTCAATTTCATGCAGGAGAACGCCGGGATCAATAATTACGCCGTTTCCGATCATGCATTTTTTATCTTCATAAAGAATGCCGGAAGGAATGATATGAAAAATATACTGCCGTCCTTCAACAACCAAGGTGTGGCCGGCATTATTGCCGCCTTGAAACCTGACAACATAATCAGCGTAACGTGTTAAAAGATCAACTATTTTTCCTTTACCTTCATCACCCCACTGGGTTCCGACAATGACAACGCTGGACATGACCACTCCTGAAATAGTATAGAAATTCCGTCTTCCGGAACTGTTGGCTTTACACAATTTACCGCTACATCAAAATTACATTGGACAAACGAATGATTATAGCCAACTCATCACCCAAAGTCAATCAGTGAGATTTTCTAATAAAAATCCAGAGTACCTTAAAATAAATACACCATAAATTCAGTTCGTTATCTGCAATGATTTTATGCTGTTCTCGTTTTATTGACAGCCCATCGTAAATACTATACTTTATACCCAATGACCGACTACAGGGTTGAAGCCCCTTCATAGTAACGGCGGTCTACTGAAAACGGCCGAAGGTTTACTCTTCACTGATATTCTTTTCAAGGTAACATATGTTTGGCATTGGCTTTCCTGAATTAATTCTTATCCTGGCTCTCGCGCTGATTGTGGTTGGTCCGGATAAACTCCCGGAACTTGCGCGCTCTATTGCAAAAACAATAGTCGATTTAAAGAAAACCGCGGAAGGAATAAAAAGCAGTATGGAAATAGATGACAATCCTCTTTCAGAAATTAAACCAACCCTGGAAGATGCCGCGAGAAATTTTAAAGAAACCCTTCTTGAAGAAAAAACAAATACCTGGAAAACTCCCGAAGATCTAGACAAACTCTACTCCGCCAACACAGAAATCGACAATTCCGCGGAATCAGGCGACCACGACTCTTCCGATCAGACTCCATCTCCTCAGGCACAAGAATACAAAAAAGATCACCATCTTCCACCGGGCAGCAGTGACTCTTCCAAACCAGCGGGAACTCCTGCCGAGGATTCCCAGGAGAAGGATCAACAGTAATGCTCGAACGGACAATCCAGGTTTTCAGACCGCACCATCTCGAATTACGCAAAAGGATCATAAAGATCTTCCTCTCCATTATCCTGTGCTCCGCTATTGCCTATTATTTCTCTCAGGAAATTGCTTCGTTTTTCATCGAACCTCTCTATGAGGCCACACCTCTGATGAAAAAGCTTGTCTACACGAATCTGCCGGAAGCCTTTATCGCCTACATTAAACTTTCCATCCTGGTTGGTTTGGCTGCCAGTTTTCCGGTGATCCTTTACCAACTGTGGTCGTTTGTCGCTCCTGGATTAAAAAAGGGGGAGAAAAAGGTCGCCGTCACTGTGGTGTTCTGGGGAAGTCTGCTTTTTATTCTTGGTGGATTTTTCGCCGCCTTCGGTGTACTGCCGCAGATGCTCAAATATTTTATGAGCTACGCCGATACAAACCTTGAACCACTGCCACGCTTCGGCAAATACCTGACTTTTGTGATCCGAACGATAATCGCTTTCGGGCTGGCCTTTCAAATACCCTTTTTAATGGTCATGACCGGTAGAGCCAATCTTGTATCGCCAATCTATTTCCGAAGCAAGCGTCTCTACTTCTATGGAGCTATCGTCGTCCTCGCTTTTCTCTTAAGCGCAGGCGATTTGATGGCAACCGTTCTGATAAGTATCCCCCTGTTTCTTCTCTACGAAAGCGGGATTCTTCTTATGCGGCTTTTTCCCGGAAAAGCTGAGTGAGCAAAACTCTTTGCTTTTTTTAGTTTCTGCACTTCCACCCCGTAACCCAATCAATTCCATTACAAAATTTCTTTTTTCAGCATACAGCACGAAATACGATGCATCACCTTACCATTGTCATCATATTCAATGGTGTCCGGCTGAAGCAGTTTGTTCATTACACATCCCTCTTCTATTTTCAGAGGAAAAAGCATTTTTTCGCTGAGACCTGCCTGGGGGACGAGAATATTATTCTCAATAGTATAGGTGTGCAGCCCATAATCCTCGCATAACGGACATTGGTATACTCGGCCATTGGGAAAAATAAAGTAGTTCTCCGCTACCTCTGCGGCACACTCAAACGTCTCGTTTTCATCGAGAAAAACCTTGGGATAGGTTACATGAAGCCCGGCAGCAGCGCCTTGCTCGGCAACCTTGGGAACAACCGCAAGCCATTTCTCCCTGCTCACCTGGGGAGAATCAAAATCGGATTGCTTATCAGCCAATGTATTTTTGCCGGACTTACCCCGAAGACCTATAACCTGGATAAAAAAACGGCTGACCCCAAGGTCGGACAACAGCGGCACCATGCGATGAAGATGGTCGATGTTCTTTCTACTGACGGTGTATATCACACTGACCTTGAAACCAAGGGCCAGCGCTTTTTTCATATTTTCAAGACAGGTTTTAAAAACACCTTGCCCCCGGATAGCATCATTAATCTCACTGTCCGGTCCATCTAAACTGAAGCTGAGATAGTCCAGAAGATCGGGACGTGTTCTAGTGAGAAAATCATGAAAGAGGAAGCCGTTGGTATCAACGGTAACAGCATAGTTCAGTTTTTTTGCAACCGCTACGCATGCAGCGAGATCAGGATGCAATGTCGGCTCACCGCCCAGGAAAACCAGATTGCTGGTTTTAACGGGATCACTGAACAGCTTGAGCCATTGCCGGATGGTCTCGAAACTCAGCGTTTCCGTACCATGTTGGCTGGTATTGATATAGCAGTGTTTACATCTCAGATTGCAGGAGGTCAGGATATGAAAAAACACATTTCTCTCTCCTGCTTTGAAGCCAACCGTTCGTGCTTTGCCCTCAGCCATGCCTGCTCCCTCCATCCATCTTATTGTTGAAGAGTGTACTGCGCCAGAAGGGAATCTCGAATATATGTGTTTTTTTCATCATTAAAGAATTTTTTAAACAATTCCAAACTGTCATCTCGTAAAACATCACGAATTATCGTTATATTCATAGAGGAGTAAAGCGGTTTAAGTCTGCTCAACTCCAAATCCGTCCCACCCCCCATGACATCTTCATACGCATACACTATTGTTGTAACGTTGCTGAGAATCAAGGTGGAAAAACACATCAGACAAGGCTCCATGGTTGAATAAACACGGAGATCTGCAGGGAGCCCTTCGCGATACCGCTGATACAGCTTGCGCAAAGCAACAATTTCAGCATGATCAATTTCATTATTCGCCCTGCTGTTTTCCCTTCTCCCGCTGCAGATGTATCCAGCGCTGTCTGCAATAACGCAGCCAACAGGGAAATCACCATTCTCAAGGGCGAGACGGGCTTCATCCAGAGCCTTTTTCATCATTTCTTCATGCATTACAGTGCTCCACTGCTACATTGTACTTCCATAATAGAGGGTTTTTCGCGACAGTGTGATTGAAGTATGGTCTTGAACCAGATCATGCCCTAAAGAGGAAAATGGCAGATAAACAAGTTCCTGATGTTTCACTTCGAGGTTGAGGCGAGGGAGCTCAGGCATAAATGTTCTTTTCTGAAGTACGGTTTCAGTTAAGACAGCTTTAATGGCCTGGCCGGCCTCCTCTGCTGTCAATGTGACAGGGAAAAGATTATTTTTCAGTTCTCCGGAAGTATATGGAATCCGATGCTGGCTGAGAGTGGCGTTTTTCGCCACAGAAAGGAAGTGTTTTGGTCTTATCTTAAAAGCCGGAAGCCAGAAATACAGCTCTAGTTGTTCATGTTCTTTTCGTATCACAACAGGCTGGTTGGTGAGACGGAGAAAGTCGGCATAGCTGTTGAGCTGCACCCTGGTATCACCGGCGACACTTACTCTGATCTTCCAGAAGGGAAGGTACCTGTCACCCTTGATCGCTTCGGCTGCGGCAAAGGGCACTCGCACAAAGCTGCCTTTTTCTTCCTGCCATAACGACTCGCAATTATGACACTCAAGAACGAGGCTTTCTCCGGCAGCTGTCATCGAAGCAGCGCAGTGTGGACAAAGGGTTGAGATATACTGCGGCAACCATTGCTTTTTGTAGTGTACAGAATTGCGATACAGTTGCTCTTCGTTGACTGTACCGATCTCCCGGTTCAGTACACCGTCGATCAGGCGCCCTTCGTCAATATACGTGGGCAGATAAATATAGCTGATGGTCTCTCCGATAAATGACCGGTGATACAGAGATTCCTGTGATTCCTGAAATGCCTGTGTCAATTTTGCCGC
>JAZBNU010000081.1:0-12067 GCA_036350815.1 Desulfopila sp. | reverse complement strand
GAGATGCCAGCTATCCTGGATTTTCCACCTGCAATAATCAATGCATACAGTTTAGAGAGCTCCATTGCTGAAAAGGTTGAAGCGATGATAAAACTCGACGTATTAAACAGCAGGATGAAAGATTTTTACGATATATGGTTACTCAGCAGACAGTTCAATTTTTCTAGCAAAGATTTAGGAAAAGCTATCGACCTGACACTTCGCAACCGGAATACAGAGTTGCCTGAAGAACTAACATCGTTCAGCGACAACTTTATCATGAGTAAAACCAGTCAATGGAATGCTTTTCGTAAAAGGATGAAAAATGATGCTGTTCCAGAAGAATTTTCAAAAGTTGTTTATCACATTGCGGAGTTTCTAGAGCCTGCAATATCGGGAATAAGATCACAATCAGATTCTGGTTTACAATGGAAGGCTCCCGGTCCATGGAAATAAAAAATACAAGGCCCTCACACCAGGATCTCAAAAGGAAAGCTCTGGAGAATCCTGAGGTCAAAAAGGAATATGAGCGTTTAAAACCCTTTTATGAAAAAATGAGACGGAAAATCAAGAAGCGTATTGCAGAGGAAAAAGCAGAGATCCAAAAGTCATCAGATTGAGGCGGACCTCCTGCCAATTCAACTAGAAGGCAGGAGGCCCGTACTAACATGTGACCTAAATACAAGGATATACTTTAAACGCTGATATAACTATCAACATTCTACAGAAGCAAACAAGACTCTCAATCGACACACTGCCTCGAATTTTCCCAAAAAAGAAAAAGCCGAACAGCATGTAACTGTCCGGCTTTTTTACTTATAAATGGTCGGGGCGGCAGGATTCGAACCTGCGACCTCCTGCTCCCAAGGCAGGCGCGCTAACCAGGCTGCGCTACGCCCCGATCGATGTGTTTGGCGGGTTGTGAAGCAAGGATTTCTACACCATCATATGGCATTATGCAAGAAAATAATAGCAGTATTCCCGCATTTTTTTAGCAGCGCCCGGCAGGTTGAGAGTTGTGTAAGGGGTGTCTTTTTCCCGGTGGTGGGCCAACTCCAGAAAAGGTGTGCCCGCATTTGTGGTGCACGGGTCAGGTCTTCTTCATTTTTTTGTATTGACATCTGCAGGGAATTTTTCTATTGCTTCCTGCATAACTTTTCAGATGCTCCGTCGTGAGCTTAATAGGGAATCCGGTGCAAAACCGGAACGGGCCCGCCGCTGTAACCGGGGATGAACGCTGCAATTATGTCACTGTCTGCCTGGCAGATGGGAAGACGCGGCAAGTAATGTGAACCGGGAGTCAGAAGACCTGTCTGAAGAATCGTGACACCTCCGTGGCCAGCAGGTGTCTCTTATTCGTGGAAAAATACGGTATCCCCGAACCAGAATCGGCGCCATTGCGGCTGTTCTGGTTCGGGGATTTTTTTTGCGATGACTTTTTCTACAACAAAGGAAAAATTGTGAAAAGATTTCTTCTTCTCAATTGGGCGGGCCTGCTCCTTTTTCGCGATGCTGCTCCTTGCGGCATGATGACATCTGCAAAGAAAGGGATCTTGACGGTCGGATGGTGACAAATCGCGTGTTTTCCCACGATACGCGACAATGGCTGTCAAGGCAAAACGCTCAACACACTCGAATAAAGGAGAGAGTATGAACCTGCGCATGAGAAAATTGTTTACCCATCTGCTGATCACTCTTGCTCTGCTGAGCCTTGCGGCAACAGCAACGGCGGCAGCAGGACACAAGCACAACGACGAGGCCAAAACAGCAATTATCATTGCCGGTTTCGGTACTACGGTTCCACGGGCCCTTGGAGCTGTCACCAATATTAACGACCGGGTCCGGCAGGCCTTTCCGGAAACCGAAGTGCGGCTCACCTTTACCTCCAATATAATCCGCTCGATCTGGGGCAAACGCCGCGCTGAAGCACAAAAATGGCTTGATCAGGGTGTTCCCGAAGAAATCCTCTATGTGGAGAATATTATTTCCGTTATCGGGGACCTGCGCGAAGAGGGGTATCGCAATATTATTGTCCAGCCCACCCATATGTTCTATATGGAACAGTCCCACGACCTGAACAGCTATGTTCGTGCCTTTGCCTCTATCAATACCATGAAAACCCGCTGGCGCCCCTTCGACAAAGTGGTGATGGGCCGGCCTGCACTGGGCATGCCCGGTGACCGGTACAGCTATCATGATGATATCGCAACTGTTGTGCAGACCCTTGCCGCCGACGCGGAGCAGGCCCGTCGGGAAGATGCCGTTCTGGTGTACATGGGACATGGAAACGAGCACTGGTCCACCGGAATCTATGCAGAAACCCAGAAGAAAATGAAGGAAGAGTATCCCGATGTGGAAACCGTCATCGGAGTGGTGGAAGGCAACCCCACCATAGATGATGTTCTGGAGCAGCTCAAGACCACCAAGAGGAAAAAGGTCATTCTGAAACCGTTTATGATCGTAGCCGGTGATCACGCAGTCAACGATATGGCGGGGCCGGAAGAAGATTCGTGGCTGTCTCTGTTGCAGAAAAACGGCTATGAAGTGGAAACCGTGCTTGAGGGCCTTGGCCGCAACAATGCCTTTGCCGACATTTTCGTCAACCATATCAAAGATGTTGCCGCCGACCACAATCTCGAGCTGCGATAACCCCTGGCTACCGGGGCGCTTCACTGTCGTTTCTTCAGACCACGGTGGAGTTGCTGCCTTGACGGCCGGGTGTATTTCTGGTAACTAGAAGCAACAGCATCTCGACATACCAACTTTCCAGAGGGATGCTGTACTATAGAGTATCGGATGCGAAAGCTTAATAGGGAATCCTGTGCGAATCAGGAGCGGTCCCGCCGCTGTAATCGGAGACGAATCTCGCAATGATGCCACTGCACCTGGTGTGGGAAGGCGCGAGATGAGGAAGAACCGAGAGTCAGAAGACCTGTCCGGTAAACATGCCCTGCCCACCCTGGAACGGTGAAGGGCGAACCATTTCGTGGATAAATCAGGGAAATCCCGGAACGTTTTAGACGCTCCGGGATTTTTTTTTGGCTTTTTTCTATGGACTACTCATTGCCGGCTGAAATATGGGCCCAGCTCCTCTGGCCATTGCTGCGCATTCTCTTTTTTGTCGCGTTAGGGCTGATGGTGGCAAGCCTGATCGAGTCTCTTAAGTGGACGAACCATCTTGCCGCTCTGGCCCGCCCGCTTGTCCGACTGGGACGGCTCTCGGCGGTCAGCGGAGCAAGTTTTACCATGGCCTTTGTCTCCGGGGTTTCAGCCAACACTATACTGGCAGAAGCTCTTGACCAGGGTCGGCTGGAGAAAAAGGAAATGATTCTCGCCAATCTCTTTAATTCTCTGCCGCGCTATTTTCTCCACCTGCCGACGGTCTTTTTTCTGACGGTTCCGCTTATCAAAGGAGCCGCATTTCTCTATGTCGGCATTACCTTTCTCGCTGCACTGCTGCAAACCATGGCAGTGGTTGTGGTCAGCCGCCTGATGCTGCACCGCAACGAGGCTGCCATCATGCCGGAGGCCCCGGAAACTGCTAAACCAACCATACGGGAAGCCTTGAAAAAAGGGGTAAAACGGCTCAAATCGAGAATGAAGAAAATCACTTTTTTTCTGGTGCCCGTCTATATCCTTTTCTTTGTATTCGGCCGAATCGGGGTATTTGACCGCTTAGAGGAGATTTTCGCCTCGGCCTGGTTTCTCAGCTGGCTCAACCCGCAAAGTCTCGGCATAGTCATACTGCACGTTACTGCGGAATTCTCAGCGGGGCTGGCTGCCGCCAGTGTACTGCTGGCCGACAACAGCCTGGGGGCAAGAGAGGTGGTTCTGGCACTTTTAGCTGGTAATATCCTCGCGGCACCCATCCGGGCCGTTCGGCACCAGCTGCCCTACTATATGGGGATTTTTCCACCGAAGCTCGCTTTCGAGCTGATAGCCCTGAGCCAGATTGCACGAGCGGCCTGCGTTATTGCTGTCGGCCTGTGCTACTACTATTTCACCCTTAGTCTGCAGGGATAACTTTTATGCGATTTTCTCTATGTATCTTTCCAGCTGAACGTTTTCTTCACTGCTGCTCAAAAGTCCTGAAAGGTATTGTGCTCTGCACTGTTGTTTTCTCCTGCATCAGCATCCCCGCCTGGGCTGAAGAACAGAGCGACAAGCCACCCTACAGGCGTATTATTTCACTCTATTCCGCCCATACCGAGAATCTCGCCAGCATGGGGGCAGCAGAGCAGCTTGTGGGCATTTCGCCCTCCGACAATTACCCGGAGGAGATTCTCCATCTACAGAAATTCTCCTATCGCGAAGACCCGGAACGCTTTATCGCCGCCCGGCCGGACCTCATTCTTGTCAGACCGATGATTGAACGTTCCTATCCTCAGCTGATGGCCAAGTTGAGAGAAGCAGGCATCACCATCGTCTCCCTGCAGCCAACCTCGGTTGCCGAGATTTTCGAATACTGGCGAGAACTTGGCAGGCTGAGTGGACGCAGCAGCAACGCCGAGAAGATGATAGCGGGTTTCACCACTGAACTGGCCCAAATCAAGAAACAGGTCGACACCATACCGCAGAGCGAACGCCCCAGGGTTTATTTTGAGTCCATCCACCGCAAGATGAAGACCTTTGCCCCATCCTCCATCGCCCTTTTCGCCCTGGAGCAGGCGGGCGGCCGCAATATCGCTACCGATGCCAGGCAGGTGCGCGACACCAACATCGCCTCCTATTCCAAAGAGCGTATTCTTGCTCATGCCGCTGATATCGATGTCTTTATCGCCCAACAGGGCCGCATGAATCAGGTCGACATCGAAACGATCCGCAACGAAACCGGGTTTATGGCCATCAAGGCCGTACGACAGAATAATATCGTCCTGGTGGATGAACATCTGGTATCCCGGCCGACCCTCCGTCTTATCGAGGGGATCCGCGAGCTGCACAGCCGTCTCTATCCCGACCGGATTGCCGACATTGGGAGTATGCCATGAGCAGACGGGCCATTCTTGTCGCCGGTACCCAGAGCGGTTCGGGCAAGACCACCATAACTCTGGGAATCATGGCAGCCCTGCAGAAACTGGGGCATTCACTGATGCCCTTCAAGTGCGGCCCCGATTTTATCGACCCCACGCTTCACCGTCTGGTTACCGGCAAAATTTCCCGCAATCTCGATTTGTGGATGGCGGGGCCCTCCTTCTGCCGCAACTGTCTGCAGCAACACGGCAGAGATGTCGATATCAGTGTGGTCGAAGGAGTCATGGGCATGTTTGACGGAGGATCCTCCTCCACCGCTGCCCTGGCCGCCGAGCTTGATATTCCCGTTATCCTGGTTCTTGATGTCCGCTCCATGGCCGAAAGCGCCGCCGCGGTACTGAAAGGTTTTGAAACCCTCGACCCCCGGGTCCGTCTCCAGGGCGTCATCCTCAATATGCTCGGCAGCCCGCGCCATCTCGAGCTTGTCTCAACGGCCATAAAAACACAGTGCCGCAGCGAGATCCTCGGCTATCTTCCCAGAACCCTGGATTTTTCCATGCCAAGCAGACATCTTGGTCTGTATATGGGAGAAGAGGCCCCCATAACCCAGGAGAATATTGATACGCTGGCCCAGGCGGTAATCGACCATATCGACATGAAGCGGCTCCTCGATATTGCCGGACACTACCGCGGCCCAGGCAGCACCACAGAGGCCCGGGCAGCAGCGGCCGCCATGCGTCTGGCTGTTGCCCGCGACCAGGCCTTCTGTTTCTACTACGAGGATAATCTGGATATTTTCCGTCAGGCCGGCGCCGAAATCTGCTTTTTCAGCCCGCTGGATGACACCCGACTGCCGCCGGATATCGACGGCATCTATCTCGGTGGAGGCTACCCGGAACTCCACGGAGCACGCTTAAGTGCGAACCACCCTCTTTTAAAAGAAATCAAGGACTGGGCCGAAAATGGCCGCCCTATCTATGCCGAATGCGGCGGCTTCATGTATCTGACGGAGGGCATTACCGATCTGGAAGGCTGTTTTCACCCAATGGCTGCTGTTTTTCCCTGCCGTACCGTGATGCAGAAAAAACGGGCAGCGCTCGGCTATCGGGAAATTACTACCCAGTCGTCAAGTTTTTTCGGCCCTGCCGGAACTGTGCTGCGCGGTCATGAATTCCATTACTCCACCGTTGATGCGATGCCATCCTCCGTCGAACGTCTTTACAGCGCAGTCAACACTCCCGCCGAGGGATATCGATACAACAATGTCATCGGCGGCTATATGCATCTCCATTTCGCCTCCAACATTCAGGCGGTCCGAAACTTTATCAATTTCTGCAAGGATTACGTATGCCAGTGACCATAAAAAAAATCGACCCAGGGGAAATAGAGGCGGAAAGCTTCCGCATGATCGCAGAAGAACTCGGCCCCCACAATTTTGACGACTCCACTTTCAGGATAGTACAGCGCGTCATTCATGCCACCGGGGATTTCTCCTTTGCGGAAAATCTGCGTTTTTCCCCGGACGCGCTCGAATGCGGCATCGCCGCCCTGAGGCAGGGAAAAAACATCCTTACCGATGTCACCATGGTAGCCACCGGCATCAGCAAACCACTGCTCAAACAATTCAACTCCCGGGTAATCTGTTCCATCGCCGATGAAAAAGTTCGCCTTGCCGCTTTAGAAAAAAACAGTACCCGGGCTGAAACTGCCATTGAGCAGGACATGCTCGAAAACATTGGCATCATCGCCATCGGCAACGCTCCCACAGCCTTGATTAAAATTGTGGAAATGCTGGCAGCAGCGCCGCAGTCTGACTGCCCGCTTGTCATCGGGGTGCCGGTTGGGTTTGTCAATGCCGCCGAGTCAAAGGCGCTCCTCCACGAAACGACGCTGCCTCACATCACCAGCCTTGGCCGTAAAGGCGGCAGCCCTGTGGCGGCTGCCATTGTCAATGCCCTTATCCGTCTCGCCGGAGAGTCATGGCAAAACGACTGAGAAGCGGCTATACAACCGGTGCCTGCGCCGCCGCGGCGGCAAAGGCCGCAGTTCTCACCGCCCTGACGGATGCACCGCCGCAGTCGGTGGAACTGGTCTTTCCCGACGGCACTGTTCACAGCTTTGCTGTCTGCCGGGCCCATAAAAATGTGGACGGGGCCATGGCTTCGGTGGTCAAGGATGCCGGTGACGATCCCGATGTCACCAACAACGCTGAAATTTGCGCCGAAGTTCGTTTCCCTACAGCAGCGTCTGCCGATACAAACGTCATCGTCATAAAAAATATTCACCTCAAGGCAGGAGCAGGGGTCGGCAGAGTCACCAAACCAGGCCTTGCGGTACAGGTCGGCGAACCGGCCATCAATCCGGTCCCGCGGGAAATGATCTGTCAGGCCGTACGTCAGGTTGAAAAAAACAGTATCGTCGAGGTCACTATCTCTATTCCCGCAGGCGAAGAGCTGGCCCGCCATACTCTCAATCACCGCCTCGGTATTGAAGGAGGACTGTCAGTTCTCGGAACGACAGGAATCGTGCGTCCCATATCGGCGGAAGCCTGGACCTCCACCATTGAGGCCTCCATGGATGTGGCCCGGGCCGCCGGCCTCAGCGACATCGTTCTCTCCACTGGGAGAACTTCGGAGAAGGGAGTACAGCAATTGCTGGACCTTCCGGAGGAGGCCTTTGCCATGATGGGCGACTATCTTGAATTTTCTTTGCAGGCGGCTGCCGGAAGAGGCTTTACCGTTATCCACCTGGCCGCCATGTGGGCCAAGATCGTCAAGGCTGCCATGCAGATTCCCCAGACCCATGTACGCCACGGTGCCCTGGAGATGAAAGATGCCGCAGCCATGCTGGAGGGCTGTGGTGCAGCGATGCCGCTTTTGGAACAGCTGCGCAAAAGCAATACCGCCCGGGAGATGTATGGGCACCTCAAGGAAGCCGGCCGGGCTGACATCATTCACAAGGTCTGTCTGATGGCTCAGGAATATGCGGAAAACATTTCCGCCGGCAAGGTAAAGGTCTATCTGGTTGACGCCTCTGCCAGGGTGGTGGAACATGTATAAAATCAATGTCATCGGCATGGACGGCTCTCCACTGAGCGAGCAGCAGCTTCTGCTCCTTCCCGACTGCGGTCTGATCGTTGCTTCAGCACGGCTCTCCATGTATGTCGACGATGTTGATGTGCCCTGTATTCCCATAACGCCTATGGAGAAAGCCTTTACACAGATAGAACAGGCCCTGCAGCATACCGACGTGGCCGTACTCGCCAGCGGTGATCCGCTGTTCTATGGCATCGGTACCAGAATCATGGCCCGTTTCGGTACAGAACGCGTCCATATTCTTCCTGCTCTTTCATCCATGCAGCTGGCCTTTGCCCGTTTCAAAATGGCATGGAACGATGCTGCCATCGTCAGTCTCCATGGACGCAGGACAGAGAATCTTGCCGGTCTTCTTCTGGCCAACCGCAAGACCTGCGTGTTCACCGACGGCGGAAACTCTCCTGATAGAATCGCCGCTGCCCTGCTCGACTATCTTGACCATATCGAGGAACGTCGTCTGGCGGCAGCTCTCCGCCTCTACGTCGGCGAAGAACTCGGCACCCTCCGCGAAAAAATCAGCACCGGCTCTCTGGCGGAGATCGCCGGGATGCATTTCAGCAACCTGAATGTGCTCTGTCTTGTCCTGCCTGAAGACATGCCGGTGCGCCCCCGCTTCGGTTTACAAGAGGATGAAATTGCCCACAGCAGAGGACTGATCACCAAAGATGAAATACGTGCCGCTACCCTGCACCGCCTGCGGTTGCCCCGCGACGGTGTCTTCTGGGATATCGGCGGCGGGAGCGGCTCCATCTCTATTGAGGCCGCAGCAATGCTGCCCCGCCTGAACATCTTTACCATTGAACAGAAAGAAGAAGAGCTTGCCAATATCAGGGGAAATATCCGCCGTTTCGGCCTGTTCAACATCCTCCCTGTAGCGGGGAAAGCGCCGGACAATCTCATCCATCTTCCCACTCCCGATGCTGTTTTCGTCGGCGGCAGCGGCGGTGAACTGGAGCGGATTATCGCCTGTACAGCTGACAGGCTGCAAAAAGGCGGCACAGTAGTGGTCAACGGCGTCACCGAAAAAACAGTCTCCCTGGCCCCGCAGCTTCTGCTGGATCACGGATTTACAGTAGATACATCAACGATTGCAGTACAGAGGACTGGGCCCCATGGCTCACTGTCTTTTAATCCTATAACCATCATGGTGGGAACAAAATGAAGGGACGGTTTTATGTTGTAGGGGTCGGCCCGGGTGATCCGGAGCTCATGACCCTCAAGGCAGTACGTGTATTGAAAAAGAGCCCGGTCTGGCTCGCTCCAGCCGCCCACAGAGACGGCTGCAGCACGGCATTAACCATTGCCTCAGGTGTGATCAACGGTGAACAAAAAGAGATACTCACCCACCACTTTCCCATGAAGAAAGTGCATGCCGGGCAACCCGCCGACCCGGAGGTGGAACGCGCCTGGCGCCAGGCTGCCGCCATTATAGCGGAACACCTCGATAACGGCCGGGATGTCGCTTTTCCGACGCTGGGCGACCCTGCAATATACAGTACCGGGTTTTATGTCTACGAGACCCTGATGGAGAGCGTCAAGGATATGCTGGTTGAAATCATCCCCGGAGTGTCGGCCATTGGAGCAACCTCGGCTGCCGCCATGATGCCGCTCTGTCTCGGCAACGAACGCATGGTGGTTATCCCCGCGACATTTGAGGACGACAAGCTCAAAGAAATTCTGGAAAAATTTGACTGCATCGTTCTGATGAAAGTACACCGGGTCATGCCGAAACTGCTGGCTCTTCTGGAAGAGCTCGACCTTCTTCAACATGCCGTACTGGTTGAGCGAACCAGTCTGGAGGACCAGCGTATTCGGCGCGACCTGCATCAGGCCGCCGCAGAAAAAATCCACTATTTCTCCACCATGATTGTGAGGAAGTCATGACCAATCCCGTCTATTTCGTCGGCGCCGGTCCGGGAGACCCCGAGCTGATCACGGTCAAGGGAAGGCGTCTGCTCAGGGAAGCTGACGTCATTGTCTACACCGGCAGCCTGGTACCGCGACAGTTGCTCGAAGGTCTTGAGGCGGAAATTCATAACTCAGCCGGCCTGAACCTCGATGAAGTTCTCGACATTCTCATAAGGAGTCAGACGGCGGCCAGAAAGGTTGTTCGTCTCCACACCGGCGATCCTGCCATCTATGGTGCCATAAACGAGCAGATTGCCGCCCTGAGGGAGAAGAACATTCCCTTTCATGTCGTTCCGGGAGTCAGCTCGGCCACGGCTACAGCCGCGGCCCTTTCCACCGAACTGACCCTGCCCGATATCTCCCAGACCGTCATCATCACCAGGCGGGCCGGAAGAACTCCGGTTCCGGAACGTGAGGCCCTGCCCCTGCTTGCAGCACACCAGGCAACTATGCTGATTTTGCTGAGTATCGGCATGATCGACGATGTAGTCCAGGATCTTCTTGAGGGCGGCTATAGTCCCTCCACCCCGGTGGCCGTTGTTGAGAAGGTCAGCTGGCCGGAGGAACGACAGATCCGCGGCACCCTTGCCGATATAGCCGCCAGGGTGAAAGAAGCAGACATTCGCAAAACCGCTATTATCGCCGTGGGTGATGTTCTCAGTCAACTGCCGCCGCCGAGCTTATCCAAGCTCTACGACAAAACCTTCAGCCACGAATACCGCAAGGGCCGGTCCGCATGAAAATCGGCATTGTCGCATGCACCGACGGCGGGCGAAAACTGGGGCGACGCATTGCCGGACAGCTGCCGGGCAGTTCTCTGCTCGAAGCAGAGAGTTCGATCAGGGCAGCCTTAAAGCTGGCCTGGCATTCCTGCGACGCCGTGGTCTGCATCATGGCCAGCGGCATCGTCGTCCGCACCCTGGCCCCCCTGATGCAGGATAAACGGAGCGATCCCGCCGTACTGGTTCTGGACGAACAGGGCAAACATGTCATCAGCCTGCTTTCCGGCCACCTCGGCGGGGCCAACGCCCTGGCCCGTCAGATTGCCGCGATAACCGGCGGCAGTGCCGTCATTACTACAGCTTCGGACACCCTCGGCCTGGTCGCCCTCGATCTCTGGGCAGCACAGCAGCATCTCCGCTGCGACAGCAATCAGGTCCTCACCAAAGCCTCCGCCAAACTGGTCAATAACGGCTCACTGGCACTCTACAGCGAAACAGCAATAGAGGAACTGCCCCCCGGCCTGATTGCGGTTGATTGCGAGGCTGAAGCAGACCTTCTTGTCAGCCACAGGAATATCAGTACCGACAAACCGCTCCTCCATCCTGCAAACCTTGTCGTCGGGATAGGCTGCAATCGCAATACCCCGCTGGAGGAGTTCGAAGAAGCGCTTGCCGAGCTTTTCCGGGACGCGGTATTTTCTCCCCTGGCTATCAGAAATCTGGCCTCCATCGATGTCAAAAACGATGAAGAAGGATTGCTCCTTTTTGCCCGGAAGAACGGTTGGCCCATAACATTTTTTTCCCGCAGACAAATCAACACGGTTACCGGTGTGAGCATCTCAAAAGCGGCAGTCAAAGCTGTAGGAGCCATCGGTGTCGCCGAACCCACGGCGCTGTTAAGCGCACAAACCTCAACTCTACTCACCAGGAAGAAGAAATGGCAGAACATCACAATGGCAGTGGCCCAGGCACCCTTTTCGTTGTCGGCACAGGTCCGGGATCCCCTGAACACCTGACCCCGGCAGCAGCCGCTGCTTTGAATAACGCCGAAATCATTGTCGGCTACAGCACCTATCTCGACCTTATCCCCACCTATCTGGAGGGTAAAGAAGTGATTGCTTCCACCATGATGAAAGAGGTGGAAAGGTGCCGTAAATGTCTGGAACTTGCTATGGACGGCAAAAAGGTGGCACTGGTTTCCGGCGGCGATCCGGGCATCTATGCCATGGCCGGGCTGGTCTACGAGATGGCCAGAGATCTCGACAGCGACTGCATCATTGAGGTTGTTCCAGGAATTGCCGCGGTCAACGGTTGCGCCGCAAGGCTCGGCGCTCCCCTGATGCATGATTTTGCCGCCGTCAGCCTCTCCGACCTTCTCACTCCCTGGGAACT
>JAZBNU010000080.1:0-5987 GCA_036350815.1 Desulfopila sp. | reverse complement strand
GATTCATCTGTCAACCACTATCAGATCCGGTGATCTGAGCCGATAACGTTGAAAGGAGCCTTAAAAGAGAATATGCCCAGTCAGTAAACAACCAGACCAGAGGAGACGCGACCACGTTCAGGAGAATCCTCGACCGGTCCTATATATACGAATGCGGCATAGTCTTACTTCCGACGGCAAAAGCAGTGCTGGTTTTTCCAACAGAGACAAAAAAGCCCGGAGAACCAATTATTCTTGGCTCTCCGGGCTGAACTTGGTGCGGAGGTCGGACTATAGTCAAGCTATTAAATTAATGTTTTTTATGCATATTATCTGTTCAAATATTTTTTGTACCCGTTACCATACCCGTTAATCTTTTCAATGCCTCTTCGCATTCCCAGCATAGAATAGATGGTCAGGAAGTCTAAATTTTTGTGTCTGCGTAAAAGGCAAATCTTGCCAGAAGCTACCCCCGCCTTATTCATGCCCCGATTCTGTTCAAGAAAACCATGACCACTTCTCTTTTAGGGGCTTGATATTGCACCGATAAGATGAATATGCATTGTCATCAATTTTAATTGGTAATATAAATAAGTTGTCAACCCATTATTTTCTCGCGTGATGGATCTTTGCCGTTTTGCAACATGGTGCTAATTCCATTTCGCAATCAAGATGACTCTACTATCCACTGCCAACCGGTCAAGGACTGAAGCACTGCCGGATTGCTTTCCTGGCACCACAAGCCGAGGGCCAGCTGAATTACGGCAGCTTCAAGAGAGTCAAAGACCTCATTGGCAAATTCTTTTCACGGAGTTCATCCCATAAACACCCATGCTCATTCCTTTGATCATACACTTGAGCATGAGAACAATATAACCCCCATGACGGGGCGTCACAACGAACGATGAAAATCGACGCCGTGGTCGGAATGGCCAGTCGGTTTTGAAAGTTAGCGGGGGACAGGTTAAAACCAGTCCCGCCGATTTTCATATAAAGAGTACCGGATATCAGCATTTTCGCTAACCCACGGTCACTTTCCACGAATACTCTTAAACCCAGACGCTCAGATACCCAGATGCCTAACCACAATTTTTATTCTATCAAAAAAATAGTCCACTGCCTTCTCGCATTTTTCTGTCTGCTTCTGCCGCACCAAGCGATTTCCCAGGAGCCCAACAGCTTCGATGAGGAGGATCTTCTTAAGGCGAACAAGGTCTTCTCGGGTGATCTCGAGGCAATGGTTGAAAGAAGGGTTATCAGGGTGCTCATGCCCTATAATCGCGCTTTCTTCTACTTCGAAGGAGCTGAGCCCAAAGGGATAAGCTACGAAAATGCCAAACTCTTCGATAAATTTATAAACAAGAAGCTGGGTACCGGGACACTCAAAATACAAGTGCTCAGCATCCCCACTCCGCGCGATAAGCTTTTCCAATGGTTGGTCGAGGGCAAAGGCGATATCGCCATTGGCAATCTGACCATCACCGACGAAAGATTGAAAAGTGTCGACTTTAGCGATCCTTTTGCTATCAATATCAAAGAGATACTTGCGACACACCGCCACCGTGAAGAACTCACCAGCCTCTCAGATCTTGCCGGCATGGAGATTCATGTCCGCAGATCAAGCAGCTATTTTGAACACCTCGAACTCCTCAATAAAACGTTAACTGGGGCCGGCAAGAAGCCCATCACCATCATTGAAGCCAACGAGCACCTCGAAGACTCCGATCTTTTAGAGATGGTCAATGCCGATCTCATTCCGGCAGTCATCATAGACGAGCATAAGGGAAGATTCTGGGAGAATATATTGACGGACATTCGACTGCATCAGAATGTCGCAATCAACAGCGATGGACGGATAGGCTGGGCTATTCGCAAAAACAGCCCGAAACTCAAAGCTGCCATCAACGAGTACGCCGCAACCCATAAAAAGGGAACTCTGCTTGGCAATGTAATCATTAACCGATACCTCAAAAACACCGATTACATAAGGAATATCGCTGAAGACGAGGACACTGCCAGGTTCCAACGCGCTGTCGGCCTGTTCAAAAAATATGGCGAAAAATATTCGTTCGACCACCTGATGCTGGTTGCGCTCGCCTACCAGGAATCAAGACTCAACCAGGATCTTACAAGTGATGCTGGAGCGGTCGGTATCATGCAAATGCTCCCGTCCACGGCCGGAGGCAGGAATGTGGGCATAGCCAATATCGAGGAACTCGAGTCGAATATCCATGCCGGGGTCAAATACCTACGTTTTCTCTCCGAGACATATTTTCCTGCAGATCAGGGCTTCGACCAGCTTAACAGGGCATTTTTCACCTTCGCTTCATATAATGCCGGCCCCGCAAAGGTCGCTTCATTGCGCAAGGAGGCTACAAAAATGGGGCTTAATCCAAATCTCTGGTTCAATAATGTGGAAATAGTCGCAGCGAAACGAATCGGCATGGAAACGGTTCAATACGTCAGTAATATCTTGAAGTATTATGTCGCATATAAACTGCTCGAAGAACGACTCGAGGCCCGGGCGGATACCCCGCCGACACGCTAACCATTGGTTGATAATTCAACCTTGACTACTTGCTGACTGTTGTGGACCGGACATCCTTTGCTTTACGAGATTGCTGTGTCCAGCCTGACCATGAAGGGAAGAAAAAGCCCATGAAGACCCCGCCGCTGACGCCTTCTGAACAGGGAACTGAACGACTGCGCTTTGAGGCGCTTCTTTACGATATTTCATCAAAATATATCAATTTGCCCGTCGATCGAATAGATGCTGAAATCGAAGACGATCAACGGCGTATCTGCGAATGCCTCAACATCGATTTTTCTACACTCTGGCAGTGGGAAGACGAGTCGCGAAGATTCCTTGTATTGACACATCTTTACTCTCCTCCAGGTGGTCCTGAACGCCCCGAAAGAATAGAGGCACAGACTTCTTTTCCGTGGACACTCCAACAAATGGAATTGGGAAAGACACTTCCTCTTACAACTGGGGAAATGGTGCCGGAGGCAGTTATCGACCAGAAAACCAGGCTATTCTACGGGGTGAAGTCTTCTGTGGTCACACCACTTTCAGCGGGGGGCGACTCACTGATAGGAGTCTTGAGCTTCGATACACTGCGGGTTGAACGGCATTGGTCGGAAGAGGTCATTAAGCGACTGATACTTGTCGCCCAGATCTTCACTAACGCTCTGGCGCGCAAGGAAATTGAAAAAGCTCTCCGGATCAGCGAAGCACGTCTCCGTATCGCCGCTGATTCAGCCGGAGCCGGTTTCTGGGAGTTCACTCTCGAAACCGGATTCTTCTGGGCAACACAGAAGGCCCTGGAGATCTTCAAACACACCTCTCGAAGCGAGCCGCTTTCCATGCAGCGAGTGGAGCAACTCATCCATCCGGATGATCTGGAGCGCGTGCACCTGGCAATCGATCAAGCTTTTAAAAATGGCAGTTCAATCGACCTTGAATATCGTGTCTTAGCCGACGATGACTCTTTGAAATGGGTACACTCCAGAGGAGAGCCCTTCTTTAAAGCCGATGGTACTCCAACCCGGATACTTGGCATATCTACAGATATCACATCCCGGAAACACCTTGAACTCAAACTGAAAGTCAGCGAAGAACGGCTGGTCTCCGCCATTGACATCGCTGAACTGGGCTTCTATGAAATGGTTGAGGATGATAATTTCCTGTTCATTGATAACAGAATATGCAGCTTGCTAGGAGTATCACACGAGGAAAAGAAGAAGCGCCAGTTCTGGCTGGAACATTTACATGAAGAAGATGCCGACCATGTCCACGATGTCATAGGCAGGGTGCTGACCGGAGGACTAAACCGTATCGATCTTCAATATCGATACCGCCACCCCGAGCGGGGGACACTCTGGCTCCATCACCTTTCCCGGGTCTTGGAAAGAGATGCCGGCGGATTTGCCACTCGCATCATTGGCGTAATGCAGGACATAACCATTCGAAAACAGAATGAATATTCACTAATCGAAAGCAAAAAGTCACTCAAGAACAACCAAAAGGATCTTCAAAGGCTTGCCAGGCGGCTGATTGCCGTGCAGGAGGAAGAGCTACGTCGGCTTTCCAGAGAACTACATGACGATTTTACTCAGAGACTGGCCGTACTCGCCATCGAATGCGGCAAACTGGAGCTGCAGGAAGGCAAATCGGCCGATGACCGACAAGCCTTTACGCGGATCAAGGAACAGCTGATCGCCCTATCCCAGGATGTCCACAATATGTCGCGGCGACTCCATCCGACGATCATCTCGGACCTTGGTCTGATAAGTGCTATAGAAGAGGAGGTGGCGACGGTAACTCGTCGGGAAGGTATCGAAATAGCGTTCGATCATAGCCAACTGCCTGAAGACATGTCCGAGGATATTTCCTTGTGCCTCTACCGAATTATTCAGGAGGGGCTCAAAAATGTCCTTTCCCACTCTGAGTCCGAGTACTGTGAGATTGTTTTACGGACCGATGAGCGTGGCTGCCATCTTACCATTGCCGATAACGGCGTTGGTTTCGACCGTCGTGAGGTAAAGCGCAAGGCCGGACTGGGGTTGTCGAGCATGAGGGAGCGGGTTCTTTTGCTCAAGGGAGTTTTCCGCATAGATTCCCGTCCCGGACATGGAACTGCCGTCCATGTCACTATACCACTTCAGGTGAACTAGGGTGAAACGTCCACGAATAGTGCTGGCCGATGATCATGGTATCGTCGCCGAAGGTTTGCGGAGCCTGATTGAACCCGAATTTGATCTCATTAAGATTATCGATGACGGCCGGGCGCTGGTGGACGCTGTTGATACCCTTCGTCCGGATGTAATCATCGTCGATATATCCATGCCGCTCCTTAACGGAATCGATGCGGTCAGACAGATCCGAAAAACCAACCAAGAGGTCAAGGTGGTTTTTCTTACCATGCTCCCCGATGTGGCATATGCCGTCAGCGCCCTGGCGGCAGGTGCGCAGGGCTATGTCTTGAAGCATTCCGCCCCACATGAACTGGGTGAGGCGATACGCATGGTACTTTGCGGCAAGACCTACATCACCCCGAGTCTCCAGCGTAACCTGTTGGAAACCCAAAAGGATCATGCAAAAATGCGCCACAAGGAGACTTCTCTCTTAACCAAAAGGCAGCGCGAAGTACTGCAGCTGCTGGCGGAGGGCTATTCTGCCAAGGAAATCGCCTCCATGTTGAATATTTCCTCACGGACGGTGGAATTCCACAAATACCAGATGATGAAAGACATCGGTCTGCAGACTGTTGCCGACCTCATTCGTTATGCCATCAAACATGGCATAGCCTCTCCCTAGCAAACCTTTTTATTAAAAACCTGGTAATTTTCCCAGTTATCTTTTTTTCCTCCTTCACCTATCATTAACTATCATTGGGGTTAGCTTCGCTTTTCCTGCATTGTATCTGACTGTTTTTCGCCTCTGTTTTGATCTGTTTTTCAGAATGTTCAATTCTAAACAGAAAGTCGGATGCATGCCGTTCTCAAGAGAGGCAGCACTAGCGAAATTTGCAACAATAAACAAGATGAACACCTAAATGATCACGAATGATTGAGAAATAAAGTAATTACTGCACAAGGAGGAATCATGAAGCATGGTAAACTGATTTTCGGACTCACTTGTATTCTAGGCCTCACCATGTTCCTATCAGCTTCAGCTGCTGATAAAGGGGTGGGGGTATCAAACACCGTAACCAAGGAAAAGGTCGAAAAGGTTTTCCCGCAAAAGCCGTCGTATTCACCCTATGCGGGACGCAACTTCCCCACACGGCCCTACTTCGGCGACACGCACCTCCACACTGGTTTTTCCATGGACGCCGGTGCCTTCGGAGCCAGGCTGACTCCCGCCGATGCGTATCGATTTGCCAGGGGAGATGAATTGCAGTCCAATACCGGCCAGCCGGTCAAGCTGTCCCGACCGCTCGATTTTCTCGTTGTGGCCGATCACTCAGATGGCATGGGCTTCTTTCCGCAGCTTATGAGCGGTG
>JAZBNU010000079.1:0-5153 GCA_036350815.1 Desulfopila sp. | reverse complement strand
TATCGACTTCAGCATTCAGCATCAGTTTGCGCAAGGGCCATATGTAGATAAGGCATCGTGGGCTTTTTGAGCCCACAGCCCATTTTATATGAGTACTTCCCTCCTTCTCAAGCTGTTCGACCATACGGCCGCCTCCAGAGACAACAATTGAGTTATGACCACCAGAGGAAAGATAACGTCCCATTTCCAGCGTGCCGCGCTCCACACCGCCACCTTCCAACTCCGGGAGCATCTGCACAGCAGTAATGATTTTTCCCTGTCGTTTCTTCTCTTTTTCAGCACAAAGCCTCTGATAGAGTACCAGGGTTTTTTCGCACATCTGGTAGGCAGTAAAATTTTTCTCTACCCACTCTCTCCCCTTCTTACCAGCTTTTAGAAGCAACGCTCTGTTGGTGAGAACATTTTTAATGGCATTTGCCATTTCAACAGGGCTGGAAGGCGCCACAAACCACCCTGTTTCGTTCTCCACAATAGTCTCCAGACTGCCGCCATGGCGCGTTGAAACAACTGGCTTTTCCATGGCCATAGCTTCAATAGCCACTTTTCCAAAGGCTTCCGGTTGAGTCGATGAAGCAGAAATAACTAAATCTGATGCCATCAACGCGGCGGGCATATCGGAACAGTGTCCAACCAGTCTGACTTTATTTTGAAGTTCATGCCGGCGAATACGCTCCTGCAGTCTCTTTGTATACGATGAATTCTCCTCTGTCTCCCCTACACAAATGGCGAAGAAATCGAGCTCTTTGATTAATGCCAGGCTCTCAATAAAAACATCCTGCCCCTTCCATTGGGTCAAACGTCCTGGAAGCATAATTACAGGAGTACCATCTTGCGGTAATTGCCATTTTTCTTGCAATTTTTCTACCCTCTCGGCAGATACACCTGCGGGATCGAAGATTTTGGTATCACAACCGCCATGAATCAACTCAATTTTCGACTTATCAACGTGATAATTTTCTTGGATGTGTTGAGATATAACTTCGGAAACAGCAATGACCTTTTCTCCCTTGGTCATAATCGTCGAATATGAATTAACAGAATAGAAACCATGAAACGTTGTGATTAATGCCGGACGAAGCAGTGGAGGCAGTCTCTTCCACGCCATATAACCAATCCAGGCTGGCAATCTGGAGCGCAGATGAATAACATCGACTTTCTGGTCGATAAAGAAATATTGTAATTTCTTGATATATTTCAAACAACGAAAACTTTTTTCTCCAATATGCGGCCAGGTAAAATGTATGCCGCCTGCCTCCTCCAGTTGTCGAACCAGTCGTCCCCCAGCGGATATGACCATTGAATGATATCCCTGGTCGGCAAGATACACTGCGAGATCCAGGGTTTCACCTTCAACGCCGCCTTCGTCCAATTCAGGCAATATCTGCAATATCCTTAATTTACTCATACGAACCGCCTCAATATTTCATCAGCACAACGTTCAGCTTCATTGAGTGTCTTCTTTGTTTTTGGAAAGTCTTTCCCATGCAGATAATCTTTTAACTCAAGGGTAAAACCTGACTCTCGTAAAAACTTTTCACTTCGCATAAACTTACTACGTCCACCTAACCATGCGACCGGTATAATGCCGACTTGACATCCGGAACTCAAAGCTTCGTAAACCATGGAAATAGAATCGGCAGTCACCCAAACCTGTCGACATTCATTATATCTCCTCTCTACCCAGCCTGATGGAGTATCCAGAAAATCAAAAAAGTCCACATTGTCTAATTCTTCGGCTACCGCCTTTAATTTTTTTGAGGTTTCCACTGGAGTTCTAGGAGAAGATGACAGAATATACTGTTTTGAGGGATCACGCTCTATGATTGCTATAATTCCGTTGATAATAGCATCATCTCTCCAGACATGACTTTTTGAGTCAATCCCGCCACAAAGGACGAGTACATGATTTTCCAGATGTTCTCCCATGTCGACATTTGAATTGGGAGGACCGACCGTTAGAAAAACATTATCCTGTTCGTGTAATCCGTCATGTTGCGGTGAGAAGATAAGGTCAATTTTCTTTTGAAGTAGAGACGATGGTGTCATGCATGTTATAACGGGAATATGATAATATTTTTTCACATGCAGCATTGGCAGATGCACATGAGTTCCTGTCCCGATAAGCAGGTTGCAGCCCCGGAGTTTCCTTTCCGGCACCCGTTTAAAAAAGGAAAAATACAGCAACCAGTCAGCTATCTGCCTGAAGATGCCCTTTTTGGTCACCCGGATTGTGGTTACGTCGACTACATTTTTCTTTCTCAAACGATCGACGATTCCCATCGTTTGTTTCTCGTGCCCAGGACGACCATCAAGAAACACACCAATTTTCAGGGGAGTTTTTCCTGTCATGATTTCAAGTATTTCTCATAGCTAGAGACAGTGTTTTCCTTCTACTCCAGAGCAGAGAATAGAATATACATGCCTGGAAAACAAGGACAATGAAAAACTTCTTAAAGAATGAAGGAATAATTCATCTTCTTTCAATTCAAATTGTTCATTGTCGGAGATGTGATGAAGGTGGTGGCGTTGGTGGTCTTTTCTTTACGCCTCCAGCAAGCTTGACGAGAATTTGATTGGATTTGAGCAATCGGCTTGTCATGGTACGAAACAGATGGGCTGAAACATCAGGATACTTCTCAATTATTTCATCAATTTTATTACCCGGAAATCTCTTCACGGTACTTCTTCCCTGGGAAATGATGGATGCAGTACGATGCTCACCAGAGATAGCCGCCATTTCGCCAAAGAATTCTCCTGGCTCTGTCAGTTCAGCTATCTTTTTTCCTCCTTTGATAACAGTCAGTCCCCCGCGGATAAGCTTAAAAAAGTCAATATCTGTATTTCCTTCCCGGATGATGACATCTCCATCCTCGTATTCTTCAACATCGGGGTTGACAAGATACGCCGGCAGACTTTCTTTATGCGCAACTGTTCTTCGCAAGGCTTCATCAAGACTGGTAATTCCCTGTCTTACTTTCAACAGGGCTGCCTCGCGCAAAGGCGTCATGCCCTCCTGAATGGCAACCTTGCGGAGCTGGTCCTCAGGAACCTCCGCACTGATCGCTTTTGCAACTTCGTCTGTTATCTCCATCAGTTCAAAAAAACCGACCCGCCCTCGATACCCCAGGCCATTGCATTCCGGGCAACCATTAGGACCGTAAATTGTTAGTCCTTCTATTTCGTCTTCACGAAACCCCGAGGCCAGGAGTTCTTCCTGGTCATGATTGAAAATCTTTTTACACTTCTGACAAAGACGCCTGCCGAGCCGTTGAGCTAAAACCATGGTAACGGATGAGGCAAGCATGTATGAAGGGATGCCGATATCAATAAGACGAGCTATAGTTGCAGCACTGTCGTTGGTATGCAGGGTCGAAAAAACCAGATGACCGGTCATGGCTGCTTTAATGGCTATTTCCGCTGTTTCGATGTCTCGAATCTCACCAACCATGATGATGTCTGGATCCTGCCGTAAAAAGGCCTTTAGAGCAGCAGCAAAGGTCATGCCGACTTCAGTGTGGACGTTGACCTGGTTAATGCCCTTGAAATTGAATTCTACAGGATCTTCAGCAGTAAGGATTTTTATATCCTCACTGTTTAGTGAGTTCAAGGCAGAATACAGCGTTACCGTCTTACCCGACCCCGTAGGCCCGGTAACCAGAAGAAGTCCCTGAGGTCTGGAAAGACATCTTTTCAACATCTCAAAAGTGGACCTTTCAAAACCGAGCTGGGTGAGGTCAACATTCAGGGATCCTTTGTCAAGGATACGAAGGACAACAGATTCACCAAAGAGTGTTGGAAGAGAGGAAACACGGAAATCAACCGAACGGTTTCTCCCCATTCTCATCTTGATGCGGCCATCCTGAGGAACACGTCTTTCAGTGATATCAAGGCCCGCAAGTATTTTAACACGGGCAATCAAAGCGTTTTTGATAGTCAAGGGAAGATTCATTGATTTAAACAAAGAACCATCTTTACGGTATCTGACCTGCATGCTTTTTTCATAGGGTTCAACATGGACGTCCGACACTCCTTCCTGCACTGCCTTGATAAGAATTCCGTTTACCAGCTTGATAATCGGAGCATCGGAGGCCGCAAACTGGTCTGGGCTGTCATCTTCCTCATAGCTTTCTATCTCAAACTCATCCGCAGCGTCCGCAACAATAGAACCAAAATCGTCAACCTGTGTAACTGAAAGTTCTTCTATCTCTTCTTCCTCAGAAAAAACAGTAAGAGCCTTGGCCTCCTCTTCAGTAATATTATAGTATTTAATATAGGCGTCTATAATGTCTTTTTCTGTAGAAACACAAACAGACAGTTCCTTGTTAAGCCGATCCTGCAATTCTTCCACAGCCATGCCATCAGATGGTTCAGCCATGGTAATCTGCAATGTATTTCCTGCCATGCGAAGCGGAAAAGCAAGGTATTCCTTAGCAACCTCGTACGGTAGAATCCTGAGGACATCTTTAGAGGGTGGCTCGTCCTTAATAACGACCGGTGGGTAGTTATGCTGCCTGCTGAGAAAGTTAAAGACGGTATTGTGTTCTATGTATTCCAGTTTAACCAGAATGGAACTCAAGCGTCCGCCATGCTTCTGCAGTTCTTTTTTGCCACGTTCAAGCTGTGACGGGGTGATATAGCCGGCTTTGCTGAGAAGCTCACCAATTTTAATTTTCCCTGCCCCAGACTGATCTTTAACCGTTCGTTTTAATGATGCTTTTCTGGTCGCAGTATTCGTTTTAACCGTCATAAAAAAACCACAAAGAGAATGATAATTAACTTCGTTTAGATGAGCTGATTATAGTCTATGTTATACAGGAATAAAACCTCTTTTTTCTTATACAAATTGCAACTTCATCTCGTGTCCTCCCGGCTACAGGTTTCACCTAAGTTGGAGGACGCAAGACAATTCTTAAAAACTCGCAAAAAATGGAGCTCTTTGTTATTTCAGGAACATGTTCCAAATGAAGAAAATCTATAAGACATTGAGCCTTTAATAGAATCATTTTCCCCTCTAGTAAAGCTTTAGCAGACATGGGATCAAATAACAAATCTTTAGTGTCTTAGTGACATAAAAGTGGTATCTATTGTATAAAAATTGAAGAAGCCTTACACCCTAACTCCTACAGATTATAATCACATGCAGACCGCTATTC